>JBCCGX010000022.1:0-23481 GCA_039029035.1 Acidobacteriota bacterium
CCGGTGACCGGCGGCTTCCCGAGCCAGCTGCCGATTCCCCACGCCTTCAAGGCCGCCGTCTCGCCGGATGGTGGCAAGATCGCCTATGTGCCGCTCAGGGAGGCCTTCCGCCAGTGGAAGAACTACCGCGGCGGCACCACTTCGAGAATCTGGATCTACGATGTCGGCGATCATTCCGTGGTGCAGATCCCTCAACCCGACGGGCGTTGCAACGATACCGATCCGATGTGGATCGACAGCCAGGTGCTCTTCCTTTCCGACCGCAACGGCGAGTTCAACCTCTTCGCCTTCGATCCGGAAGCGAGTGCTGTCAGCCAGCTGACCGAGCACGAAGAGTTTCCCATCCAGGCGGCCTCGGCCGGCAGCGACCGGGTGGTCTACGAGCAGGCCGGTTACCTCCACCTTTTCGATCCGGCGGCACGAGCCGGTGATCGTCTGCAAATCGGGGCGGCCGCCGACCTGGCCGAGACTCGGCCGCGCTACGCCCGAGGCAGCGAATTCCTACGCAGCGCCGACTTGTCGCCGTCCGGTGCGCGCGTCGTGGTGGACTTCCGCGGCGAACTGGTCTCGGTGCCGGCAAAAAAGGGTGACCCGCGATATCTCACCCGCACCCCCGGTGTGCACGAGAACTTTCCCGTGTGGTCACCCAATGGCGATCGGATCGCTTACTTTTCCGATGCTTCCGGTGAGTACGAGTTGCATGTCGCCGACCCCAACGGGCAGGGCGAGGTGCGGACCTATCCCCTCGGTGGGGCCGGTTTCTACACCAATCCCAGGTGGTCGCCGGACGGTGAGAAGCTGAGCTTCGTCGACAACTCGCGCACGATCTACTGGATCGCGCTCGATAGCGGCAAGGTCACCCCGGTCTCTTCCGACGTGCTCTATGGACCGATTCCGCCGCCGCACCATGCCTGGTCGCCGGATTCCAAATGGCTGGCCTACACCCGCAACAACGAGAGCTACTTCCAGCAGGTCTACCTCTACGATCTCGAGGCTGATCGCTCGACCGCCATCACCACCGGCCTCTCCGATGTCGACCAGCCGGTCTTCGATCAGGGTGGCAAGTATCTTTACTTTCTTGCCTCCACCGACGCCGGGCCGGTGCGCACCTGGTTCGCTCAATCGAGCAATGACACGCGGATCACCCACAATCTCTACCTGGCGGTCTTGCCCAAGGGCGAGGCCTCGCCTCTGGCGAAGGAGAGTGACGAGGAGGCCAGCCCGAGCGATGAGGACGGCGACACGGGCAGCGCAGAGAGTGCCGCTGAGGAAGCTGCGCCGCAAGTCAAGATCGACTTCGAGGGCCTGAGCCAGCGCATTCTCGCCCTGCCGGTGCCCAGCGCTTCGATGCGCGGCCTGGCGGCCGGGGCAGCAGGCCAGATCTACTACCTGGCGACCGATGCCCCGATCGGTCCGCGCGCCGCTCCGTCGGCACACCTCAAGCACTACGATCTGAACCAGCGCAAAGAAGAAACCCTGCTCAGCGGTGTCGACAACTTCAGGCTGTCGGCCGACGGCAAGATGATTCTCGCCTCACAAGGCACCTCACTGGTCCTCGGCGAGGCCAAGGGATCGATCGACGCCGGTGCCGGCCAAGTCGCGCTCGACGCCATCGCAGTGCGTATCGATCCGCGCTCGGAGTGGCGCCAGATCTTCGACGAGGTGTGGCGGATCAACCGCGACTACTTCTACGATCCCGGCATGCACGGCGCCGACTGGCCGGCGATGCGTGCGAGGTACGCCCACTTTCTCCCCCATCTTTCTACCCGTGACGACCTCAATCGATTGATCCGGTGGCTGTGCTCGGAGCTCGCTGTCGGCCACCATCGGACGATCAACGGCAACCGGCTCAACCAGCCCGAAGAGATCCCCGGCGGTCTCTTGGGGGCCGACTATGCGATCGACTCGGGGCGCTACCGCCTGGCCAAGGTCTACGGCGGCCTGAACTGGAACCCGGATCTGCGCTCGCCGTTGACTGAGCCCGGGGTCGACGCGGTGGCTGGGGAGTACCTGCTGGCGGTGGACGGCCGCGAACTGCGACCGCCGGAGAACCTCTACAGCCGGTTCGAGAACACCGCCGGCAGGATCATCGAGATCACCCTCGGGTCGGACCCGGAAGGTGCGGGTTCGCGCACCGTGCGCGTGGTGCCGGTCGACGACGAGAGCAACCTACGCAATCGCGATTGGGTGGAAGGCAACCTGAAGAAGGTCCACGAGGCCACCGATGGACGGGTGGCCTACGTCCACGTGCCCAACACCGCCGGCCAGGGCCATACCTACTTCAAGCGCTACTTCTACCCCCAGGCCCACAAGCCGGCGATCATCGTTGACGAGCGTTACAACGGCGGCGGGCTGGTGGCCGATTACTACATCGACATCCTGCGCCGGCCACTGATCAGCCATTGGGCGATGCGCTACGGCGCCGACCTGAAGACCCCGGTGGCGTCGATCCAGGGTCCCAAGATCATGCTGATCGACGAGACCGCCGGCTCCGGCGGCGATCTCTTGCCCTACATGTTCCGCCGCCTCGGCCTCGGCACCCTGGTCGGCAAGCGCACCTGGGGCGGCCTGGTCGGCATCCTCGGCTTCCCGCCACTGATGGACAGCGGCTTCGTCACCGCCCCCAATCTCGCTTTTTGGGACGAGGACGGCTTCGGCATCGAGAACGTCGGCGTACCGCCCGACATCGAAGTCGAGCAATGGCCAGCCGACGTCATCGCCGGGCGCGATCCACAGCTCGAGAAAGCCATTGAGCTCGCCCTCGAAGCCCTGGAGGCCGCCCCGCCACCGGAATTCGTGCGGCCGGAATACCCGATCCGCGTACGGCAGTAGCGGGCGAGTCCTGCAACGGGCGATCGATCGTCGATCGGCTGGCGCAATAGCAGTGGATTCCCGCTTGATCTCCGCACCGGATTGTGATCGTCACAGAGTCCGGGACCGATCAGAATTGGCCGGATTCGATCGTTCGTTCGATAGTCCGGGAACGATCAGAACGGACCCGGAAACTCGCTCCCCGCCGCGAAACTCGTCGATCTGGCTACAGAGCTGAGCTCGATTCCGGGCGAAAATCGAGCCAATGGCGGCCTGGGAGCCTGTTTTGGGGGTTTGGAAGCCGGTTCTTGTCGCCGAAGCGGTCTCGGGATGGCCTTGGGAGGCGAATATGGAGGAATCGTTTAAGTCGAGAGATGAGATTGAACAATTCGCCTCTGGCAGTCGGCGGAGACGTACCGCGACTGGTACCGTCCTTCGGGGGTCGGGTCTCTTGCGCATGTTATCGGCTGTCGAAAATATACGAGTGTGATTCGAAGCATCGCAGACAGGCTGACCCTGGATGTCTACGATGCCACCAACAGCAGGCATTCGAGGAAGCTTTCGCAGGAACTTGCATCCCAAAGCTCGTCGGCTCCTCGATCAGATCAAGGCCGCACCAAGTCTCGACTTCTTACGCACCCCGCCGAGCAAACGTCTGGAGAAATTGCGCGGTAACCTGGCGCCTCATCAACGATCAATGGCGAAACATCTTCTTGTGGGAAGGCAATGATGCCTTCGAGGTGAGAATCGTGGATTATCACAACTAGGGAAGGTGCCATGCTGCGGGAGAATAGACCTCCGACCCACGCGGGAGAGATGCTTCTCGAGGAATTTCTCAAACCACTGGAGATCAGCCAGCGAGAGTTCGCAAGGCACCTGGGTTGGACCAACGCCCGCCTCAACGAGATCATCAAGGGGCGCCGTGGAGTCGGCCCTGGCCTTCGGGGAGGCCCTCGGCACGGGGCCGGAGTTCTGGCTCAATCTACAGCGCGACTGGGATTGGTGGCATTCCTTGCGAACCCATCGCAAGGTCGAGCCTCTGAAGCAGCCAGCTGTGAACGGCGCGCGGGCTTGAGGCTGCGGTCGACCCCAAGAATAACAAGCCAGGCACGTAGAACTTACCCCGCTGGCGGCTCATCGGAAACGACGATGGCATCGTAGCGCCGCTGCCGCGGGGAGCCTTTCGAGCCGCGCAGCTTGCCGATCGTCTTCGAGATGATGTCGGCCCCAGCTTCGACCAACCAATTCACCGCTTGGAGATTCATTGTGCGAGACGGCTTCAATCGAGGCAGTCCTCTGCTGCAGTCGCCGTTCGCATCAGTACAACCTTCGATCAGGGCGTGTAGAAGCTCCGCGTCGTTTCTTTCCAGCGCCATGCAGAGTGCTGTAGCCGTGTGCAAGATTCGACGGGCTCAGGATCCGCTTCAGGAGCCGAGTCTCCCCTTGCTGCGCCAGAGAAACCAGCAGGTCGTGGTTGGAGAAGCCCGAGGGGCGGGCTCCGGCCTCGAGGAGTGCGCGTAGAAGCTTGAATTTCTGGCCGCCGGCGGTTTCCACCACCAGCCGATTGCTGCCTTCGAAAGACACGTCTGCTCCGGCGGCGAGGAGGTGGAGGCCCACTTTTTCTTGATCCTGGTGACCGACCGTGAAGTCAGTTGGGCGCCGTCCGTTGGAGTCCATCGCGTCGATGTCCGCACCAGCTTCTTCCACAGCTTGCCGCTACGCGCGGCGCGGCGCTCGGCTTGGCGCCGGGCTTCATATTCTTTCGAGCGGCATACCAGACGCCTTGCAGGGGTCTGCCTTCCATCAAGGCGACGGCACTGTGCAGACCCTCCCATTTGCTGGTGAACTAGCTAGCCGCCGCGCGTCTTGGACAAGAAGCCTCCCTGATCACGGAGAGGCATGTCAGTGGATCACCGTAGATCCAGTCGGCTGAACTTAGCGGTGGGCTTCGTCACCTGAGCTGCGGGTTTTCCTCGAGCCATTCGGAGATCAAAGTACGGACTCCTTCATCGATCTCCCTACACAAGATTCTCTCCATGTACCATCGCATCTTTCCGCTCAGCTCGGGTGCTTGATCAACCATCAGAAGCGCCAAGTCGACTGCAAGATCTAGCCAGTCAGGCTCGGCGGTCTCCAAGAGATGGAAGATCATCGTCGCTCCTCGACAAATCTCTATCCGGCACAGCTCGCCGAGGTTTGGCAGTCCGACTTCGACTTCGCTGGGATGAGATTCCCCATTCCCCAATTGGTACAATAGCTCGACCAGCTTGGGTTTTCCGAACTCGGTACTGTGTGGTAGCGCCGCGAGAGCACACTCGGCGGCCGGGACGGCCGCCTCGTATAAAGCCCCTTGAACGACCACTTTATTGTCGATCTTCCAGTAGGCAGCGGCGGCTTCATCTGCACTCTGCGCATCGCGCAGAGCACAGATTGCTCTAGGGACTCGAACAACCGTTCCCGCGGCCCTTAACTTCGACCAGTCGTGTCGCTCAAGGGCCCACATGATCAACCATCGCTATCCGACGCGAATCTCGTTGAAGGTGGGAAGGCATCTCTTCCGTACTTTGCTTCACAACTCATGCAAATATCAACCTGGGAAAAGGGCGGCTCGTGATTTCGAGGCCGTACGGCTTCGGTAAAGCGATGTTTGGAAGGGTCGCCACCAAGAGCATCGGATACGTGATCCTCCGCGCAGCGATCTCCGCGGCATGACCGCGCTACCACCTCTCCGGTTTCAATGCTGTATCCCGCGGTGACGGTCGAGGGCCGACGCCTCTGCTTACCAAGCTTCGCGGCGAGACTGTCGCGTGCCGCTCGAGCGGCGTCCAGAAGCTCGTCGCCACCACTCTGGGCAGCAGTAATGCCGGCCTTGGCATCCCGAGCACTGACTGGACTCACAATCTCGGTGGCTAGGGAAAGTCCTGCCTGCAAGCGCTCGGCGAAGCTGGCGCTCGAGTCCGTGAGGGTGTTGAAGTCCTCGTTGATGCCCGCCAGCGTCACGGTGAGGTCGCCGCCTTTGATCAATACCTTTAAGAACTTGGAGCCGACGCCGAGCGCTACGCGTCCATCCGGATCGACCCGGTTGATCGGGTTGTTGCCGGTGTAGGCGTAGAGATTCCAGCCGTCACGGGCAGGGTCCGGCGTCGCGAAGCGGCCGAACGGGTGCAGGTAAGTGCGCCCCAGCATGTAGTCGCTGAGTCCGTGGGCGTCTCGCTCGTGGCCGGTGAACTTGACCGTCGGCTCGTCGACGCCGACCGCCCTGGCTGGTTGGCCGAAAGGATAGTAGTGATGGCGGCCGACGACGGTGCCGCCGGCGTTAGTGATCAGGCGCGGCGTACCGAGGTGGTCTTGGTGGGAATAGCGCGTCGCGTCGTCGGCATCGCGGGTCGCGATCAGGCCGTCGGGGCCGTAGACATAGTCTTTGCTCCACAGCCAGCTCTCGCTGGCGCCCCAGCCGGTGACCGAAAGCTCACGCAGCACTTTGCCGCCCGGACCGCGCAGCTTGAAGACTCGTTCGCCGGTGTTGTTGTCGTAGGTGATGAGGCGTAGATCGCCAGGGCCGTAGACGTAGCGGTAGATCTGGGCCGAATCGGCCCGATGATCCCGGTACATTGTCTGCATGTTGAAGGCATCGTAGGCCAGGCTCCAGACGGGCTCGCCTCCAGGCTGCAGACCGATGCGCGTCACGTTGCCACGGCTGTCGTAACAAATGTCGGAAGGCTGGCCTACGGCGCCGAGAAGACGGTTGGTGGCCGTGTCGATCTGACTGCCGAGGAAGGGTCCCCCGTCACGGCTTCGGCTGAGGATGTTGTCGGCGGCGTCGTAGGTGTACTCCTCCCGACGCTGGCTTCCGGCATGGCTCACGGTGCCGTAGCGGAGGCGACTGGCGCCGTCGTAGACGTAGCGGTCGTCGCCGATCTTCCAGATGTTGCCGGCGCCGTCGTAGTCGTAGGTCTTGGAGGTGAAGAGCTCTCCCCCAGCCGCTGTCAGATAGCGGATCCGTCGGGCTCGGTCGAGGCCCCGCGTGCCCTCGAGAAACTCTCCTTGGATGCCGTTGGCATAGTCGATGGCGGCGAGCTGGAGGTTCGGGTGATAGCTGAAGGCGGCCGACACTCCGAGGCTCGATTGGACCGCGGTCGCCAGACCGAGCTCGATCGTCGTGGTCGTGTCGTTCTGCGGTGCTGGGCGGTCCGACGGATCATCGTTGCAATAGGCGTTCTCGGCGGCGGTATCGCACTCCGGGTAGTGGACGAAGGTGAGTTTGCCGAGAGGGTCGTAGCCATAGGTCTGGAAGAAGCGCACGCCTTGGCGCGAATCGGGCGGGTTGTTGGGCCACGTGAGCTGGGTCGTCTTGACGCTCATGCGGCCGAGGTTGCCGAAATAGGCGAAGCTGTCGACGATCGCCCAGTCGTCGGTGACACTGAGCGGATAGTTGTGGCGGATCGCGCGGATCAACTTGCCCTTGCGGTAGTCGGTGGCGCCGCCGACCGTCAGGTTGTCGATTCCGTAACGCCACTCCTTCCACAGCCGTCCGCCCGGTGCCGTGTCGCGGATCTCGGTTCTGCGGCCGGCGTGGTCATAGCCATAGGTCAGGTCCTGACCGTTGCCGAGGACTCGGCGCGGCTGGCCGAAGGCGTCCGGTCGGTACTCGATCCTGCCGTCGCCGTCGGACCCGAGCTCTGGGTGCTGTTCGTAGAGCAGAAAACCACGGGCGTCGTAGCCGAGCTCTCGCCGCTGTTCGATCGCTCCCACCTGGCGGCGACTCGCCAGGCGCTGACCGTAGGGGTCGTAGGAGTTCCAAGTCTCGTGCTCCGGCGTGGTGATGCGCACCGGCCTGCCCTGGGCGTCTCGCTCCGTGCTCACCGACTCCGCGGTCGTGCCGTCGAGAGAGGTACGAGTCTGGGTCGTGCGGGTCGCTTCGCGTACGCCGCGGTAGGCGTGGCTGACCACCTCGAGATCCGGGAGCCGGATTTGCAACGGCCGGTCGAATGCGTCGAAGGCGAGGGTCTTGGTCGCCCAGGCCGGGTCGTAGGTGGCGTCGTCTTGGAGCGTCGACGTCCTCGACAGGCGCCGGGCTGCGTCGTAGGCATACTTGATCACCGAGTACTGGGCCGGCCCGTCGGCAACCGGACGTAGGGTTCTCTCCGAGATCTTGTGGCCGAGCGATCCGTAGTAGACCTTTTCTTCTCCGAGCACCGCGCCGCCGAAGTGTTGCTGAGTGGTCACGGTCGCGCCGCCGTTCGCCGAGTAGACGTAGCTGATCTTGGTTTCCGCTTCGCGCAGAGACGCTTCCGGGACGATCTTCTTGACCCGCGAAAGCTTGTCGTAGACCCATTCGGTTTTCTGCCCGGCCGGGTTGAAGGTTGCCGCTGGCAGGCCGGTCCACCGGTCGACCTCGGCGCGATAGAGGTCTGGGAAGCCGGCGATCCGAGTTCTCGCCAGGGTCAAGTGTTCGTAGGTATGGTCGAGCTGGAATCGCGAGCCATCGGTCGCGTTGCCGTCCGTAGCGCACAGGACCGCGGTCGAGAGGGCGGCGGTCTCTCCGCCGGCGACGATTTCCGTCACCGGCAGTCCAGCATCGATGCCCGGGGTGGAGCCGCGCACCAGCTCGACGACTCGGTCCTGGCCGGTTCGGGGCGGCTCAGCGCCCTGATGGCTCTTCAGCGTTCGCGTGCAGGTCAGAGAGCCCTGGGGGTCGAACTCGTGCTCGGTCACATAGGTGCGATTGTTCTCGGTCACGGACCGCCGGTTGAAAGGGGTCAACACCCAAGGCGAGTCGAGGCCGGGCTGGTAGGCCGCTGGATCGCCCTGCTGCAGATAGCCGGTGACGGCGTCGAACTCGAGTGAGGTCGAACCGGTGGCGGTGTAATCGACTTCGACAGTGCGCGTGTGCAGGTCAGCGAAATCGTCAGTGGTGGTCACAGTCTGGAAGTGGCCCACGCCATCGTAGGCGCTGCGCTGCCTGTCGATGTATCGATCGTCGTCGTCGTGAAAAACGGTTCGGGTGGCCAGGCGCTCGGGGTTGATGCTCCAGCAGTCAGCGCCGTCTCCAACCGTCGAGGTGCAGCCGTTGCGCCATTCGCTGCCGTAGCGGAGGTAGACGGAGCGCAGGGCCTCGCCGCAGTCGCTGCCGTCGCACAGGAACGTCTCCTGGGACAGGAACCGACGCTGCGCGGCGGAGTCTCCGATCGGGAAGCTCTTGCTGTATGGCAGGTTGTGATCGGTCACCTGCCACTGGTCGATCGGGGTCGACCGCGACGGCACCCGGGGGCCCTGGTGCAAGGAATGATAGAAGCGATTCCGGGTGTGCTTGCCGTCCGGGCCCGGCGGCTGGTCGACCGTGGTGACTCGGTAGTCCGCTCGGGTGCAGCCCGGCCCGGACTCGACAAGCTCGCTGATCAGTGGATAGGTCGCGCTCGAGTAGTGCCATTCTCCGACGACGTTGCCTTCGAAGCTCAGCTCACTGCGCTTCTGGATCGCGGTTGTCTGGTAAAAGAACTCGACCCTCCCGGGATCGACGGTACGGTAGGTGCATCGTGTAGGCTGCCGCCACCGGCCGTATTCGTATTCAATGGCGCCGCCAGTGGGGCGGATAATCTTCTCCACTCGGCCGGACAGCTCGCTGCATCCACCACCGCCGGACGTGATCGTCTCGAAGCTCCACGGAGGCGACAGCGGCAGGTCGATCGATTCCAGAATCGGAACGGTCAGGGTCGAGTGGCCGTCCGGAATTCGCGACGATTCATGGGGGCAACCCCGCTTGACGCTCGAAGCACCCTGCTGGTAACTAGGGCGGTAGATGGCCTGGCGGCCCTCGAAGACTTGCAGCTGCACACTGTCGAGGACCCGGATCAGATCCCCCCATTCTTCGCCGGTCTCGGTGACGTAGGTTCCGGTTCCGTCGCCGGCGCGAGTTTTCGCGGGGTCGCGGCTGAAGTGGATCAGATGCCGGCGGCCGGCGCTGTCCTCGACCGTCCAGGTCTCTTTTTGGGTCGAGGGATCGTAGTCGTATGCGACCTCGAACGAGTTGCCGTAGTGATCCCGGCGGGCGTGAAAGCGCCAGCAACCCGAAACTCCGCCGCCGCAGAACTCGGTGCCTTCCCGCTGTGCTGTGGGGCGGAAGACCGAGTAGGTCCCGTCCGGGCTCTCGACCCATCGCTCCTCGATGCCGCCGGGCCCGGAGACCGTGCGCATGCGCAAGAAGCTGCCGTCTTTGCTCTGGAATCCCTGACGGTCGAAGAAGCCGTACAAGTAGTGGACGGCGCCATCGGGAGCGACGTACATCCAGCGATCGGTTTGCCTTGGCTCGCGGTCGCGATTCGGCCACCGTTTGTTCTGGAAGTTGGGCAGACCGGTGGGAGGTATCGGCTGGTAGAGACGGCCGAAGTGGAGCTCCCAGCCCAGCCCGGCGTTGCTAGACGGATTGGGCAGGGCGAATTGGATGTTCTGTAAGAAAGGCTGGCAGTCGGAGCTGGCTGGATAGCAGCCGACGTCGATGTGATCCCAGGCGTTGCTGTTGTGTACCAGCTGAAATTGATAGGCGAGCTTCGGGCCGACGCTGTAGGCCTGGCCGAGCGGAATTCTCAGCACCAGGTTGCCGGTGGCGGTGTCGACGCGATCGACTCCGTCGCCGAAGAACGGATGATTCGGCTGGTTACCGCGAGGCGAGGCGACCGGGGTGTACACTGGATTCTCGTCGATCGTCTCGGCACGACCCGCGATCGATGTCTCGGCCGGCTCTGGCGAAGCGGAGGAGAGGGCGCCTTCCTGGGGCGAGTCGCCGCTTGCGGTCTGTGGGCTCGGTTCGGCCGAGGCTAGGACGGACAGCACCGAGCCCAGCGGCAGGCCATGGCGCTCGATCCGCCGGCCACCGGCGTCGATCCGCACGACGACGGCCTCGTCGCCGACCCACAGGCCAGCCCCCTCGGGGTCGACGGCCAGGGCGCGTATGGCGCCGCCGGGCCCGAGAGGTTGGGTGCTGGCGACGATCTCGCCGCGCGGGTTCAGAGCACGAACGGTCGATCGGGTCGCCAACCACACGGATCGGTCTGCGGCGGCGAGCAAGACCTCGCCTTCCGCAGGGAGCAGATCGCTCCGGGTCACCAGCGGTTCGCCGTCGGTGCTGAAGCGATGCAGCCGACTCCCTACCGCTACCCAGACTTCGCCTCCGATCCGTTCTACCGCCAGCGCTCGGATGCCTGCTTCCTGATAGACCGCCAACGAGCGGAGCTCGTGGCCACTGATCGGATCTCGGGCGCTCACCTGGTCACGGGTCGCTACCCATAGCCGGGTCCGGGTCGCATCGTATGCGAGACCGATCACCGGCGAGGCCAGCTCGACCTGTGCGAGTCGTTGGCCTGCTCCTCCGAACGCGACAAGATGCCGGCCCGCGCCGATCCACACCGAACCATCCGCCGGCACCAGGGCAATCGATTCCGCCACCGGCACGCCGTCGGGAAGCACGACGTCGAGAAGCGGTTCGGTGGTCGATGCCTCGACCACCGAGATCCGATCCTTCGTGACCAGGAACAGCCGGTCACGTCGAGGGTCCACTGCAGCGGCGCGACGGCCGCTGCCGACGACATGCACCAGCGGGCCGGCAGATCGCCGAAAGTTGGTGGCCCCGGGCTGGCCGTGGTGTTCGTCCGAGAGCGCCCAGATTCGGGTCTCCAAACCTTCCCGGGCGCTGGCAGAGCCACCTGTGAGAGCGAAAGTCATCATCAAGAGCAAGGGCAGCCGGACAAACAGAGGGAGAAGATGAGACTTCGAGTTGAACATCGACGAGCTCCTTTGGGTGCTGAACAGTCAGGCAGCCGAGCGCGGCCATCGCACTCGGTCGGTGTCTGCGAGCTTCAGGCCTGCACTCGCTTCGATTCCTGAGGGCCGGATCAAGCCGGCCTGAAGGAAAGTTGAGGGCGTTCGAACCGAGCTCCGTTGGCCGGGTATCCGGCGCCGTGGCTCGCCGTCGAACGGGGTACAGGCGTGAGCGGCGAGGCAAACGGTCCTCGCCGCTCGGTGGACGAAGAGCGGCCTCAGCCGATCACGATGAACTCGGCTCGAGCACCAGCTCGAATTTGAGTCTTGAGCGTCATTTTGTGGTTCACCTCCTTTCGCAGTTTGGGCTCCTAGCCGATCAAGATGATCTCGGCGTACACGCCCGATCGAATTCGAGTCTCGACCTTCATGCCTGGTCACCCCCTTTCTGTTGTCTGGATCGGATTTCTAGCCAAAGGTGAGCCGTCCAGGGAGCTCGCCTTGGCCTCCTGACATCGGGCGTGACCCTACGAGGCGACGTTCGAGAGGTCCTGGGGGAGTTGTGAGGTTTCGGTCACGAAAACCTCCGGCCGAGCTTTCTATCCCCGCACGGCGATCGATGACGAAACCACCACCGGACTTCTGACGTAGCTGAGAAAACGGCTGGACGGCGAACCCGGATGAATCGAATTTCCCAAGAATGGACCATTGCCGGACGCAGGATCCGCCCAGATCTGAACCGCGTCGTGGGTCCCGATGGCGAGACGTCGGTCGAGCCTCGTACCGTGGCCGTACTGATGGTGCTGGCGGGCCATCCGCGACAGGTGTTTTCGAGACAGGAATTGCTGGCCGCCGTGTGGGGTGAAACGGCCGTCGTCGATGAATCGCTCACTCGATGTATCTCGGATCTCCGAAAGCTCTTCGGGGACGACCCGCGGAGACCGCAGGTCATCGAAACGATCCATCGCCGGGGCTACAGGCTGATCGCCGAGGTCGCTGTCGAAGAGGTCTCTGGAGTCGTTCCGAGCCTTTCGGAGGACGTTCCGGAAACCCGAATCGAGGCCGAGCCGGCAGCTGGCAGTGAGCCAGCTGGCAGTGGAGCGGCTGGCAGTGGCCGACCCACCCGTCGAGGCGGCTGGTCCTGGAGATCGGCCGCGACCGCGCTGGTTGCCATCTCGGTTCTGGCTTTCGGCCGCACCTCGTGCCGATCCCTGGCCCCAGAAGGTGCGCTGCGACCGAGCCAGATGCCGTCGAAGACGTCGCAGCCGTTGACGGTCCGGCCCGCGACCTCTCTCCATGGAGCCGAGATCGGTCCGGCTTTGTCGCCGAACGGCGAGCACGTGGTCTTCGGCCTGTTGCCGGGCCACGACCCGGTCGAGATCGATCTCTTCCTGCAGCAGGTCGGTGGCGGCGAGACCCGCCGGCTCACTCACGAGGGCGGTCTCGAGGTCTCGCCGGCATGGGCTCCGGACGGCCAGGAAGTTGCCTTTTTGCGCGCGCCGGCATCAGCCGGGAGCCCGCCCTGCCAGGTCGTTCGGCTCGATCTGGTGACCGGCGTGGAGCAGGTGTGGGCCCGTTGCGGAAGGGCTTCGCCCTCGGCGTTGAGCTGGTCGCCTGACGGTGTTTGGCTCTTACTCTCGGACCGGTCCTCGAGCACCCTGCCGTACCGACTCTCGCGCCTTTCGGCCGAGCGACGGGCGCCACCTCAGGTGCTGACTTCCCCTTCCGAGGCGCAGCACGGCGACCGCTTCCCTGCGATCTCGCCGGACGGCCGCTGGATCGCTTTCGCTCGCGCCGAGTCGCTGTCGCCGGGTCTGGGCAATCTGGGAGCGGTCGTCGGCCGAATCCACGTGATGCCGGCCGGCGGCGGCGAGTCTCGCGAGGTGGGAGCGACCCGGGAGCTGTTCGGCCTCGATTGGGATGCCGGTGGCGGAGCGGTTCTCTTTCTCGGGGTGGCCCCAGGCCTGGGTTGGGGAATCTTCCGGCTGGACGTCGAGAACGGCTCTTCGTCGACGATTCTGGCGCCGTCGGGCACCCTGCGAAGGCACCTCCGCTCCGCCCGATCCGGCGGCCGGGTCGTTTTCGAGGACTGGTCCGGGGAGACGGATCTCTGGCGCCGATCGCTGGCCGGTGCGGCTGCCGACAGCGGCGCCGAACGATGGGCGGACTCGACGCAGTGGGAGGCGCACCCGGCCTTCAGCCCGAGTGGCGATCGCGTGGCGTTCGTCTCCACCCGGGCCGGTTCGATGGACGTGTGGATCGCCGGTGCGGCCGGCGACCGAGCTCGGCAGATCACCTTTCGCGGTCAGGTACGGACGGCACGACCGAGCTGGTCGCCGGACGGCACCCGGATCGCCTTCGAAAGCGGCGATCATGTCGCCTCGTCGATCTTCATCGTCGACCTCGCGAACCAACGCACGACGGCCGTCACCACCGCCGCCAGCGACGACCGCGGTCCGAGCTGGTCTGTTGATGGGCGGTGGATCTACTTCGGCTCGAACCGTAGCGGTTCGTGGCAGATCTGGCGAACGCCGGCGACGGGCGGAGGCGCCGAGCAGGTCACCCGATCGGGTGGTCTATGTGCTCGCGAGGTGCTCGTGGGCGGCGAGCCGCAGCTGCTTTTCGCCCGTTCCGACGGGGTCGGCCTGTGGCTCGCCAGCCCGGACGGTGACGAGGAGCTGGTCGCCGGCCCGGCCCCCGGCGACCCATGGAACTGGACCGTGGCAGGAGAAACGGTCTACTACGCCGAGCCCGGCTCCTCGGGCCTGCTGCTGGCGGCCCAGGATCTCATCGGCGGACCTCCCCGGGTGCTCCTGCCGCTGGCCGACTCGGACTCGCGGTCGGTTCCCGGTCTGACGGTTTCGCCCGACGGTTCCTGGTTGCTGAGCGCCGAGCATCGGAACCTGAGCGCCGATCTATATCTCGTCGACGTGGCTCGCTGAGCAGGCCTCGCTCGAACTTCAGCTGGCACTCAGCTTTTCTGGCGAACTTCCTCAGGAGTTGCCGTCTCGCCTCGGAGAAGCTGGCGGCTGGACTCGACAGGCGTTGGGAAACGCCGACGAAACAGCCAACTGTCCAAGAGGTGATCCGTGCTCTCTCGTTCTACTCTCGGTTCGATCCTGTCCTTCCTGCTCGTTGCCGTACTCGCATCAGGCTCGGCGATCTCGCAGTCGCCGGTTAGCTCGCAGTCGCTAGGTCACAGTCCATCCGGTTCGGGGTTGACCGACCTCGACGAGCGCCGAATCGCTGCGCTGCTGGCGATCGAGCGCGCCTATGTCTTGTCGCCGCCGGAGGCGGGAAGCTGCAGTCTGCCCGGCATGAGCCGGCTACGGGGCGTCAGTACGGGACGAGATGTCAACAGGGGTCGCGAGGACACCTACTGGAACGTCGTCCTGGCGTGGCTGGCGTTGGACCAGCTCGGCTACTCGGACGCGTGGGGGCGAGACCTTGCCGAAGAAGCGCGGCAGGTTGTCCGGTACCAATTCTGTCATTGGCCGGGAGGGATCGGGCCCGGTGGTGGTCGACCGTGGAAGCTTCGCACTCGCCTCGCGGCGATCCGGATCTACTACCTGTACTTCGACCGCTTGTTTCCGGATCCGAGCGACCCGGACCGGCAGTTGTTCTTGTCTCGACTGGAGTCGTCTCGCTATTCCGGCGTCAGTCCCTGTCAGCCGCTGTGCAATACCGAAAACGTCATGACCGTCCTCAATGCCTACAACTTCCTCGCCAAGCAGGCCTTGGAGATCCCCGAGGACGACGCGCAGTGGCAGCAATTCCGAGCCTGGTGGATGGACTTCCTCCGTTGGACGATGAGCGAGGGATTTCAGGAGTACGGCAGCGGCTATCACCAGTCGACCTTCGAATCGATTCTGGCCATCGCCGACTTCATCGAAGATCCGCAGGTCCGAGATCTGGCCACGATGGCCGTCGATTATCACCTGGCACTGACGACCGCTCAGTCCACGGCGGCCGGCGAGTGGGCCGCGGTCGGCGTGCGCGTCTACCCGTATGAAGTCATGGGAGACGTGAAGCGTTGGAGCAGCCACCTGCAGCGGGTCTTGCTCAACGGAGTCGAGCCGGAAGACTTCGATCTGGTCGCCTCACCCAACGGCATCGAGATCTCCCAGTCGTTCTCGACAGCGACGGTGAGCAACTACTCGCCTCTGGCTGTGGTGAAGGAGATTCTTGACGAGGACCGCGCCGGCTCCACGTCCAGGATTCGCCAGCGGGGATTCGGCCGGGGACGCAACAAGTACTACTTTCACCAGGGTTTTGTCGGTGGCACGTTCAGCATCGGAGTCAATGTGCCACCGTCTCGCCAGTACTACAACCACCATGACGCGCTGGTCGCCGTCGTCCAGTCGGACCGCCGGACGACCAGCCGGGCGGTCCCGATCGGCTTCCACCCGCTGCAGGCCAATCGCGAGTTTCGCTCGCAAACGACAAAGTATGCGGACCGCGCCTTCGGCTATCGCAATGCCGTCGTCTACACCCAGGGCGGGGTGCAGCCGAACTGTCCGCAGTCGCCACCCGCGCCCGATTGCGATCCGCCCGCCCAGCCGCCCCGGCTCTATCTCAGCGCCGATTTCTCCCACGAGATCGACGGCCGATGGTTGTTCGCCAGGAACTCGGACGAAGCCGACACCGAGACGGCCACCTGGATTGCCTGGCGCTGCCAGACCGGCACGCCAAAGTTCGATGATGATATCGACGACGGCCTGACTTACTTCAGATCGAACGGCGGTGGCGAGGTCGACGAGAACGGCAGGACCTGTGCACTCGAGGCCGGCGACGGAACCCTTTTCGCCAGCTACGGTCAATTCAAACAGAGTGTCATGTCTCGCAATCCGAGCTTCGACGGCAGATCCTGGGTGGTGAAGAATGCCGACGGTTCGACCTCGACGATCGGCTACCTGCGACCCGACGGGGGCCTATACAACTACACCGTGGACGGCGTGCCGCAAGACCCCGTGTCGGAGGACGATCCTCCGCAGATCATTTTCCCGCGCGCCCATGTCGCCCGAGCGACTTCCGACCAGCCGATCATCGACGGTTTGGTCCTTTCCGGCGCCACCTCGACGGTCACCCTCGACCCCGACTCAGTCCGTTGGCTCGGCGCCGGGCAGCGGCTGGAATCACGCCTCCTGATGGGCGACCGGGACGGCGGGCCGGTCGTCGGCCTGAGATACCCCCAACGATTGCAGATCGTCTCGGCGGTGCTGCCGATTCGCGGCTACGCTCTGGACCGCTCGGGCGTCGATACGATCCGTTTCGAGATCGACGGTGAGCCGGCTGAGCTGCGTAGCTTTCGCACCGGAGAACCGGATGCGGCAGCCTGCGCCGAGCACGGCGACCTCGATCCGAGCTGCCCTGACGTCGGCTTCGGCGGACATCTCGATACCCGTACTCTGGCGTCGGGACGGCGGATCCTCGAAGTCATCGCCGCCGATAGCGACGGCAACGAAGCCGTCGAGCGCCGCGTGTTCTTCGTCGACAACGTCGACGATACGGTTCCGATCCTGCGTGACGGCTTCGCCACGGCCGATGGCTGTGGCCGGGAGCCTGGACAGTCGCTCGACGACGCCTGTGTCTCGGGCGGAGAGACCGGTTTGCGCTGGCGCGCCGGAGGCTGTGTCTTCGGTGGCGAGGCCGTCACCAACGTCCAGAACGAGTCTTGTTGGGGTGATCTGCCCTTCGCCTGGGGGCAAGACGAGCAAGACTACGTCGGAGGCGTCGAACGGGCGACCGTCCGCATGCGGGTGCAGCTCGATCGACCCGAGATCGCTGCCATCGGTGCCGATTTTGCGGCAGTCGGGTTTCATTCTGGGGAACTGCAAGGCACCACGGTCTTGTTCGTCGCCGTCGAAGCCGGGGGCGACGGTCTTCCAGGTAGCTGGGGCCTGTACCGAAACAGCTTCGCCGACCGGCTCACGGGCGGTGATCTGCCAGGGTTGAATCCCAATGACTGGACGACCTTGCAGCTGACCTACAACCGAGTCAGCCATCGCGCCCGGGTGGTGGTCAACGGGTATCAGAAGGCGAACCATTTTCTCGGTTCGATACCTCGGCTCGAGACGCTGTGGGCCGGGTTCCGGGTCGGTTTCTGGGGATCCGGCACCAGCGGTGATTTTGCAGTCGACGACGTCGAAGTGCTCGCCGATGCAGTTGCCGACGAGTATCGGCCGGGAGCCGGCCGGCCCGCCTACACGCTGGTCAAGCCAACTTCCTGGAGCGCTTCGGAAGCGATCGCGACGCTGGGCCTCGGTGGCAACCTGGCGACGATCGAAACCCCGACCGAGCACGACGATCTGTTCGACCGGTGGGCTTTCTTCGATAGCAGCGGGCTCGGCGTCCCGAGTTGTTCGCAGGCGGCCCCCTGTCCGCGATTGTGCGACTTCGGGATCCCTGGCCCGGACGGTTTTTGGATCGGTCTGACGCGGGCGGAGAGCGCCTCCTGGAGGTGGGTCGACGACTCGACCGCCGGATATCGCGCCTGGGATGCCAGCGCCGGACAACCCCAAGATAGCCAACAGTGCGGCCCTGTTTCCTATGCCGCGGATCACGCGGCGATGAACGCCCTGCGTTCGGGCCTTTGGTGGTCTTGGGGCGACATACCCAGAACGTTGACTCTCGCCATTGTCGAGGCCTGGGAGTAGGCGGGTACCGACGACTCCGACCCTTCCAACGATCGCAGCTCGAGGCAGCCGCCCGAGCTTGCAGCCATTCAACGAACGCGGCTCACCTGAGCCGCCCAAGGGAGACCTTCGATGAGGAAATCCAGCCACGTCCTGATGCTTCCACCGCTGGTGGTCCTGGCGGCGAGCAGCATCTTCGCTGTCAGCTCTGCCGCACTTGAGCTGTTCGGATATACCGGCATCGACGACACCACCGCACGCGGGGAGCTGACGGCGCACGGAATCGCCGCCAATCTGGCCTCGCTAGCCTTCGAAGAGCACAACTGGCAAACGCTCGACACCGCCGAGATCCTCGCCGACTACCACCGCAACGGCTTGCGAGCGGCGATTCTCGTCGAGGGCTTTCTGTTCGCTCCGGAGATCGTTCCCGGCTCGCCTTGTGACTGGCTCGACGTCGATGGAGACGGAACGGGAGATCCGTTCGGCTACCGGCTGCACGATGATTGGCGAGATCGACTCAAGAGCTGGCGGCTGCGCAACCGGCATTTCCTGGTCCCCGAGAAGATCGCGATCCTGATCCTCCAGACCGAGGTCAACAACAAGTGTACCGATCCGCAGGAGATTCTTCGCCTCGCGCGTACCGCCAAGCGACGCTTCCCCGGCTTGTCGACGGCGATCGGTTGGGGCCGGACCCACGTCGACGCCGATCCGCAAGCGCCCTTCGCGCGGCCGGCTCCGGAGATGATTCCCGCTGAAGTCGACATTCTCGGAATGTGGTCCTACGGCATCTACGATCCAGCCGACCCCCTTCATCCGCTGAACGCCAACGCCGACTTCTTCGACCCGGCCTTCCCGGAGAATCCCGCTACGGACTATGGCTACCTGTTGTCGAAGCTCCAACCCCATCAGTCGGTGGTGCTGGTCTTCGATGCTCACTATCAGGCCTGGGATCATGGCGTCCATCAAACTCTGGGTTGGTCCTACGATGACCTCGCCGCTCTTGCCCTGAATTACGAGACCTTCGCCGTCGACCGGTCCGAGGTGGTCGGGCTGCTCGGCTTTCATTGGAGAAACACCGGGCCCTCGCTTGGCCTGCGAGATCTGTTGCCGGCCAGTGCGGCTCTCGGAAACGCTCACCGCGAGATTGCCTGCCGTACCTCGAGCGGTTGTTAGAGGCGAAGGAACTTCAACATGAGAAACGCCTTACGCCTCTGGCTGGCCGCGCAGCTGCTGCTCGTCGCTTCGACATCCGCGCAGTTGACACCCGCCGCAACCAACGGCATCGCCGATCAATACGTCGTCCGGCTCGAGACCGGCTATGCACGGTGGGGCTGGCAGGACCCGGAAAGCGGTCCCTCAGTCGCTTCGATCGCCGGTCAGCTGGCGGCTCACCACGGCGGCCGGGTACAGACTGTGTTCGACCACGCGATCCAGGGATTCGTGATCCACATCGGGCCGCTGGCAGCCGCCGAGCTCGCCCATGATCTTCGAGTCCGGTCTGTGACTCAGGACGTCTCGTTCTCGATCCCGCTCGAAAGTGGATGCAACTCTCCGTGCAGTGACCCTGACTGGCAACCAGAGCTCGCCGAGGTTCCGTTCTCGGTTCCTGGAAGTCAGATCATCGAGTGTCCCGATCCCGACCCCACGACCGGAACCTGCGACGACAATTGGGGCCTCGATCGAATCGATCAGCGAGAGCTGCCGCGAGATGGCCGCTACCACAATGTCGAGGCGAACGGCTCCGGGGTCCACGTGTACATGCTGGATACCGGGGTCTACGCCGAGCATCCCGACTTCAGAGTAGGAGGCGTCAACCACAACAGTCGAGTGATCGGCGGAGTCAACGCCTATGCGCTGGTCAACGGAGGCGACCCTTTCGATACCGGTGATGTGGTCTGCTCGCGTCACGGTACCAGCGTAGCGTCGATCATCGGTGGGCTGAGCTATGGCGTCGCCAAGCAGGCGATCCTTCATCCGCTGGTGTTCACCAACGCCAACGGTGGCTCCACTACCGCGACTTGGATCGCTGGTCTCGAGTGGATCGCCGCCAATCTACAATCGCCGGCAGTCGTCAACATCAGCTCCAACGGCATCCTGCCGGATTTTCCGTTGACACAGGACCTTCTCGACAGCGTCGAAGCGTTGTTGGCCATGAATGTGTCGATCGTCCAGTCAGCGGGCAACAAGAACGATGAGGTCGGTGGCGATGCCTGCGATTGGACTCTGACCGACCCGGATCAGGACGGCGTCGCCGAAGTGATCGTCGCGGGCGGTATCGACGAGGACGACGAGCGCTGGACCCGCGACATGCAGGATCCGCAGTACGATTTTTGTACCTCCGTGGCTCGGGACTGCGGCTCCAACTCGGGTCCGTGCGTCGATGTCTGGGCGCCGGCCGCCCACGTCGTCATGGCCCACGGCTATGATTCGGGCAGTCCCGGCTTTCAGGCCGTCTGTCATTCGAGCGGCACTTCCTTCGCGGCGCCTCACGCCACAGGCGTCATCGCTCTATTTCTTCAACATCACCCGACGGCGACCCTCGCCGAGATTCTGGACGCCCTCGAAGACTCCGCCTGGCGTGGAGCTCTGGCGGCCAGCATCAACGATCCGGATCCGGGCGGAGAGAACAGCAACAACCGTCTGGTGAGCTCGAGGATCGTCCGCGAAGCGGATCTCGAGACGGTCCTGAGCGCCGCGACCGGCAGCGATCCGTCGATCGTCGAGATCACAGCGACGGTGACCAACCTCGGGTCCGACCCGGGAGAGAACATTGAGCTCGAGGTCGTTTTCGTGCCGGAAGTCGCGGCACCGCACATGCCCCCGGCTCCGGAGACGTTCACCGTCATGGCTGTCGGCGCCGCGCAGAGCTGTGAGCTGGAAACGAGCTTGCCACAGCCGAGCGCCGTGTATCGCTGTGCTCTCGGGGCGTTGGCGCATGGCGCCGGCACCTCGCTGACCTGGGAAGTCTCGCCACCGACCCTCTGTACCGGGGTGGACCTGGCTATCGAAGCGGTGGCGAACGGAGCGATTCGCGATCCCGACACAGCCAACGATCGAGACACCGTGGTGGTTCCCGATCCGGAGTGCGTAGACGGATAGATCCGCTTCGGTTCGAACCTGGTTTCGCTCTATAGTGCGAGCACACTGGGCGTGTACTTCACTCCCCGCTGCCCGCACGTGTGCCGGTTATGGCCCGCTCTCTACCGGGCAGCTCAGAGGGTCGGTCGCGGCGTGCAGGCTGCAGCGCTGGCGCCGCGATCGGCCCGCACAGGCTAGTCTTCGCCCGCTGGCAATTCTGCCGGCGGGCTGGCACTCGCCTCAGCCAGAAAATCGAGAATCCACTGGTTGACCAGATCCGGTTGTTCCAGATGCGCCCAGTGACCGGCGCCGGGAAGCAATCGAACGCCTCTGAGATCGTCGACCGCGGCGGACCTGAGCTGTTGTTCGATCGTCGCTGCGTCCCGTGTCCCGAGCACCGGATCCGACTCGCCGACGATGAACAAAGTCGGAATCTGAATTCTCGTGCCGTGCAGGCGCTCGGTCAAACGCCAGTTTCGATCCAGGTTTCGGTAGTAGCTCAAGCCACCGCGAAATCCTGTGGCCCGGAAGGTCTCGACGTAGTAGCGGAGGTCACGCTCTGAAAACCATGGGGAGGGCTCCGTCGGTAGGCCGATCCGCGCCAGCCAGCCGCCGGTCGAGACCTTCGGCTCGCTGATTCGAGGTGGCAGACGGGTGACCCGGGGACTGGCAAAGAGTTTTCGGAAGAGCCCTTCAGTGTCGCCCTCTAGCTCGGCCTCCGCGACCCCTGGCTCTTGAAAATAGAGCATGTAGAAGAATCGACCTCCGACAGCTTCACGCATTCGCTCGATGGGGGAGCGGTCGGAACGCACGCTGAGCGGCACGCTCATCGCCACCAAGGCGACGAATCGTTCCGGTTCCAGTCGGACGCAATGCCAGGCGTGGGCAGCTCCCCAATCGTGGGCGATCAGAACCGCACGGTCCTCACCCAGAGCCGTGAGCAGCGCGACAGCGTCGGCGCAGACGTCCAAGGTGTCGTAGTCTTCGGTGAGTGGCGGAGCGCTGCTGCCGCCGAAGCCTCGGAGGTCGGGAGCGATGACTCTGTACCCTCTTGCGCTGAGCGCTTTCATCTGGTGGCGCCAAGTGATCGCCAGGTCCGGAAATCCGTGAAGCAGGAGTACCGCCGGGCCAGCGCCCTGTGCGAGTACCCGCATGGAGATGCCGTTGGCTTCGACCCGGTGCTCCCGAACCCCCTGCCAAAGGGCGCTGGTTGGGACGGTGATCTCGTCTAGCTCCAGCGGCTCAGCCCAGATCGGGTTCAGCCCGGCATCGGCGGTCAGAATCAGTATCGTGGCCAGAATTGCCGGGCTCAGCCAGTGAGAAAGTCTCGACGTCACAGTAGCCTCCCTGTCGTGGTTGATCGTTGCCGCCGCCGGCGGTCTCTTGCAATGGCCGCCAGATGCGATTGCTGCAAAAGACTGGTTGATCACCGACGCAGGTTTCCTGAACCCGGGGTGTGTTTCTTGCGAATTTCTTCTGAGGGCCCCTCGATCAGGAAGGATCGCAACCGAACCCAAGCTGCGTGTCGATGTTTTCAAGTCTCGTAGGGGAATTCGCCTTTCGGGACGAGGACGGCTTCGGCATCGAGAACGTCGGCGTACCGCCCGACATCGAAGTCGAGCAGTGGCCAGCCGACGTCATCGCCGGTCGCGATCCACAGCTCGAGAAAGCCATTGAGCTCGCCTTAGAAGCCCTGGAGGCCGCCCCGCCACCGGAATTCGTGCGGCCGGAGTACCCGATCCGCGTACGGCAGTAGCCGCTCGAGCGCGGCAACGGACGATCGATCGTCGCGACCGGCGCCGTGTCGGCGGATTCCCGCTCGGTCCGGTGGACCGGACGCGGGCTGTTCGTGGTTCCTCCGGGTCAATCTCCGCACGGGATGTGATAGTTCGAGAGGCCGGGAACGATCAGATTTAGCCGGTTTCTGACCTTTGATGGCTGGAAACGATCAGAACCTCTGTGAAACGGCCGCTCCTCGGAGCGAGATCTCGTTGGTCTGGCGGCTGAAAACGTACTCCAGTCCGGGCGAAAATCGAACAAATAGCGGCTTGGAAGCCTGTTCTTGAGGCCTGGATGCCGCTTCTTGTTACTGCCGAAGCGGTTTCGGCGCGGCTCCCGAAGGAAAATGGATAAACCGTCTAAATTGAGAGGTTGAATTGGCAATTCATCTCTGGGCCTCGCTGCGGCTCTCTTGTTGTCTCGC
>JBCCGX010000023.1:0-23192 GCA_039029035.1 Acidobacteriota bacterium
CAGGATGTAGTCTCGTGCCGGCGCACGCTCCAGGCGAAAACGCAGGCTCGGCGTCGCTGATCGCGCCCAACGCCATTCACCTTCGGCCTCGTACCAGCCATCGAAGGTCGCCGAGTCGCTCCCCGGATGGATCTCGAGACCTGGCGCCAGAGGCTGATCGTCGATGGTCCGCTGCCAGAGCGAGGCCACATCGAGCTCCGGCGCCAGCAACATCCTCTTGGCCAAACCGAGGCGGGAAAGAGTCTGCAACTGCTCCACGCCGTCGCCGATCTCATCCGCGGTGGCGATGCGCCCAAGAACATCGCGATAAAGGCCGGCGACGTAGCCACTGTCCGTGTCCCCATGGTGAATCGCATACTGTCGATCGGCAACCGCCTCGAGCATCGCCTGCCGATCTACCGCCGCCAGAGACCTCTGCTCCGCCGCCGTGGCAAGCGCCGGGCGGCCGACTCGCATATCGAGAAGCAGTCGATCCGGTAGGAAGGACGCCATGGCCGCTAGCAGAGCGTGCGAAACGACCAGCGGCAGCAATCGCCTGGAGCGACGATAGAGGGTCAGCCACAAGGCAGCGCCGAGTGCCGTGGCCATCGCGAAGGCCAAGCTCGGCAGATGGAAGAGACCGAACAACAGAGCGACGACGAGGGTCGCAGCGCCGCCGCTGCCCAAAGCTTCTCGCCCCAACGGCCACAGGAAGTGTTGCAGGACCACCTGCTGCAGCCAGGCCAGGACGAGCCGGCGTAGGAGCCACCAGACTACGACGGGTGCTGACGACCGCAGTATGGAGCGATCCATCTCGTCGAACGGCCCACTGACCACCATGGCCCAGGCATAGACGACCAAGCCAAGGGCCACCGTCACCAGAGTGGCCTCCAACCAAGCTCGGGGGCGAGCTCCCGGGGGATCGTCGTCGGCCGAGGCTCGACGGCGGAACAAAGCGAGGAGCACAATCCCTCCAGCCAAGGCCCGAATCGGGGCACGGAGCCAGGCGCCTTCTACCGGCAGCCACAGATCGATCCCGATCAAGCCGGCCACCGCGATCAGCTCCAGGGCCGCGCGCCAGGCGCCAGACTCTTCGGGTAGTGGTAACTTCTGCCCCATGAAGCGGGTCATCGTCTGCGCTTTCTTCGTCCTGGCCTTCGCCAAGTGGGCCGTCGCGGCCAACCTCGATCTGTTCGGCGACGAGGCATTCTACTGGCAGTGTGGCCAGCGCCCCGCTCTGACCTATATCGACCACCCGCCGACGACGGCTTTGCTGGTGCGCTTGGGCTCAGAGCTGCTCGGCGACTCCCCCCTCGGTGTGCGCAGCCTCTTCCTCGTCCTCGGCATGGTGTTCCCATGGCTGATCTACCACCTCGCCCACCCCCTGGTCGGCGAGAGGGACGCGTGGTGGGCAGCCGGCGCGGCCCTGATCATCCCGGCCGTTGCCCACCTCGGTCTGCTGGCGATCCCCGACGTGCCGATGCTCGTTCTCACGGCACTCTTCCTGCTCATCTTTGAGCGTGCCACCCGCGGTGAAGCAACGGCCTGGTGGCTGAGCGGGCTCGTCGGTGGGCTGGGTCTGCTGACCCACTATCGCTTCGTGCTCGCTCCGGCCGCCGCCTTCATCTACCTCACCGCAACCCGTTCCGGGCGACGGCATTGGCAGCACCGCGGGCCCTGGCGCCTCCTTCCAGGCCTATTGCTCGGCCTGGTGCCGGCCGTTGTCTACAACACCATGCACCGCTTCGAGCCTGTGCGTTACTACCTGGCCGGTCGCCACGGCGGACAATTCGACCTCGAGAACTTGCTCGAGGGTTTAGCCCAGCAGATGCTGTTGGTCACCCCGTTGCTGTTTGCCGCCCTAGTGCACACCTTCGCCATCGTCGTACAACGGGCGCGCTGTGGCGACGATCGCGCCGCGCTTTCGGCTATCTTCGCCGGCACGCATCTCGGCCTCTTCTTTCTCGCTAGCCCCTTCGAGGACAGCGGCTTGTCGACCGCTCACTGGCCAGCCCCGGGTTATCTGGCCCTGTTGCCTTTCTTGCCAGCGACGCTGCGCGCCTGGGCCAGACCTGCGACCGCTTGGCGGCGTGGTCTAGCGACCCTTGCACCGGTCTCCGGAGCCTTGCTGCTGAGCATCAGCCTCGCCGGGCTCGCCGCCTGGATCCAGGTCGGCTCCCTCCGCGAGCCCTTCACCGGCTGGTCAGAGGTCGCCGACCGAGCCGGCGTCTACCTGGCCGACCTTCCTGCCGCGCCCAATGGACGGGCGGTCGTGATCGGTGACCACTACAAACTCGGCGCCCAACTAGACCTCGCACTGCACGGCTCGGCTGACGTCTACAGCCTCGACCATCGCAAGAACCACGCCCATGGTCGGGCACCGCAGTTCGCCCTCTGGCAGCGCGGTGAAGTCGACCTGCGACAACGCCGGGGCCAAGCCCTGGCGGTGGTCGAGCTGACCCAAATCCGTCGAGGAGAGCAGGATGCATGGATCCATCACGTCGCCTCCTTCTTCGTCACCTTCGAGACCCTCGGCGACTTACGCATCGAGAGTCCGGGCAAGCGAAAGAAGACCAAGCACTTTCGTTTCTACCGCGGGACTCTGGCGGACCCCGCAGAGACCAGACAAGGCGCCTCGTGAGCGAGCGTAAGCACATCGCATCGGCCCCGTGGATCGCGCGCCTGGCGGTCACCTTCATGGCGCTGGTCTCGATCCTGCCGATCGCTTGGGCACGGGCTCTGGGAGGTTGTCTCGGCACCCTGTTCGCCTGGCTGCCGGGCCGCCAGCGGGCAGTGACCCAACTCAACCTGAAGCTCTGCTTTCCCGACATGCCGGATGCTGAACGCCACCGGTTGGTTCGGCGCAGCCTGCAAGAGACAGGCAAGATACTGGTCGAATGCGCCTCTGTCTGGCGTTTGCCGGTGGCAAAGCTCGAGCGCCTGGAAGAGGCGGTTGTCGGCGAGGATCTGCTGCACCGCGCCTTGGCGCGAGGCAAAGGGGTGATGCTCCTGGCGCCGCACTTGGGCAATTGGGAGTTCCTCAACCATTACCTGATGCGCCAAGCCCCCTTCGTCTGCCTCTATCGCCCACCGCGAGTGGCCGAGCTCGACGCGGTACTGCGGGGTGCACGAGAGCGCACGGGAGCGACCTTGGCTCCGGCAACGCCGGCCGGATTTCGCCCGGTGCTGCGTGCCCTGCACGCCGGCCGCCTGGTCATGGTGTTGCCGGATCAGGAACCTCTGGGTTCGCACGGTGTGCATGCACCGTTCTTCGGCATTCCGGCCTTGACGATGACCCTCGTGGCCCGCTTGCTCCGGCGCACCGGTTGCGAAGTGCTCTATGTAGTCGCCGAGCGGCGTCCCGCTGGCCGCTTCCGTATCCGCTTCCTGGACGCTCCGGCAGGCCTGGGAGACGACGACGAGGTCCGTGCAGCCACCCAGCTCAATCGGGGTATCGAAGCCTGTGTCGAGCTCTGCCCTGAGCAGTATCTGTGGAGCTACAAACGCTTCTCCACCGCCCCCCCAGGCGAGCCGACACCCTATCGTGCCATCTGGAGCCGACGGCGGCTGAGGAAGAACCCCAGGCCGCCGACAAGCGCGGCCGAGCCCGGGGCCTGAGACTGGACAGCCCCTCTCGTTTCAAAGAGGGGCCAGGGCAGGCTTCTTTAGGGGACGACGACCGACCAGGAGGTCGTGTTGCCGGACTCGAAACCGTCGGTGAAGAGCGAGCCGGCTGTCAGGGCGTGGGCGGTTCTCTCGTCGGTGAACTCGGTTCCAGTGAAGCCCTCGCCGAAATTGAACAGGTCGGGCGAGAAATCGGTGTCGAAATCGTCGGCGGTCCCGAAGGTCAAGTCATCCCCGACGCCGACCGTACCCGGCAGGTTGCCGCCCTGATCCATGATGCTGGGGTCGGACGCAGCGGCGAACTGCTCGGTGTGAAAGTTACCCAGGTAGTGGCCGGCTTCGTGCGCCGTGATGTTGCCCACGCCGACGCCGACCAGATCGATGATCGTGGCGCCGCCACCGAGGCCGAATTGGTTGAGCGAATTGGGGTCGGCGGCCGGTGCACTGAGCAAGTCGAGCAAGATGACGGCCGATTCTTCGACACCGAAATTGCCCGGATCGATCGATTGCGCGATACCGATGGTGCCGATACCGAACTCGGCGATCGACCCACCGACAATCAGCCGGCTGACGTTCGGCTGACCGAAGGGGTCGGCGTGGTCGCGGCTGTTGAGGATCTCGACGCCGAAATTGGCGTTCGACGCCATCTCCAGATCGGTCTCCATGTTCTCGAAAACCGAAGCCATGATCGCATCGATCACCGCATCTTCGTCGGCCGGGCCGAGGCCCCAACCGGCCAGGAAGCTCGACAGGGGCGACAGCGTGCGATCTCCCGCCGGCCCGCCGAAGATACTGGGATCGATCGTCGCGCCATCGAAGTCGACGAACAAGATCTGCTGGCCACCGTCTTCGAACACCGAGCGGAAGGCTCGCAGCTCCAGAGTGTAGGCACCGGTGCCGTTGCTGGCACAGACAAAGTGACCGCCGTCTTCGTAGGTGATGTGCTCGGCGAGCACGCCGCCACGTGGCAGCGGGTTCTCTGGCGGATAGATGAAGGAGGCGTCCTGGCTCGATCCCATCTGCAGATCACCGGCCGGCGAGAAGATCTCGACCCGATTCGGGCTGCCTTCAAGGTTGACGCCGAGGATGTCGCCGACTTCCAGATCGACGGAAAAGCAGTCGACATCGCCGCCCGCGTCGATCGTTCCGGTCACGTCGGCTTCGGCATCGTCGCCAGCACCCGTACCGAAACCCGGAATCGCCTGGGCATCCAAGAGCGTGTTGTTCGGCTCCACCTCGACCACGTTGATCAACGAGGCGGGCGGCTCCTGAGCCTCGGCCCGCTGGCGGTTCTCGTAGTCCCTCTTGGCGTGCCAGTAGTCCCAATCGACCTCGGCGCCGACCGGTAGGTAGCTGAGCCAGGGATTCGGGCCGGGAGCCGGCATCGTGGCGAGTTCTTCATCGGTGTAGACACGCTTCTCTGCTGCCGCCGCGATGGTCGCAGTCAGCATGAGAGCGAGTAGAGCGAATAGGGTGAGGCGAGACGATACAGATCGATGGTTCATCGGATCCTCTTGACTGGGTTGTTAGGGTGGAAGGGCCGGGAGCCGGCGTGGATTCGGTCACATCGAACCGGTCTGACGATGGGTCCCTCCGAGCATAAACAATGCTGAGTCATTTTTCCGGCGATTCGGTGCGATAAAGCACCAGCTCGTTTCATCTCGTTCGGACAAAAGTCCGTTCGACCCCGAAAAATGGATCCCTCCGAGCATAGACAATCCTGAACTATTTTTCTGGCAAATCGGTGCGATAAATCACCAGCTCGTGTTGCCTCGTTAAGACACAGGACCGTTCGGTCCCTAAAGAGCAACATCCCGTCCCTATCGACAGAAGCCCAACGTCGCACGCAGCTTGGCGTGATCTTTGCGATCTTTGACGATCCTGCCGCTTTTTTGGCCATTGGACGCGTGCCAGGGTTGTGGCCATGCACGACCGCACCCGATTTCTCGGTCCTTCCCTACTGCTGGTCGCCATCTTGCTCAGCCTTCCCCAGGCCGGCTGGGCGGTGCAGATCACCTATGAGCTGGCCGTCCGTTCACCGCACGTGTGGCGCGGCATCACACTGAGGGAATTCCCGGTGCTGAACGCCTCGGCCACCGTGGTCACCCACAACGGTTTCGCCGCCCAGCTCTGGCTCGGAATCGACCTGGAAGACGACAACGGTCGCCAAGGCGAGATTCAAGAGATCGATCTCGACCTGTCCTACACCTGGGACACCGAGCACCAGTCGATCACTCTCGGGTTCGTCGAGTTGTTCTTCCCCGGTGGCATCGACGAGACCGGAGAGCTCTACGCCAAGTGGCAGTCCAAGCGGCCCCTTAGACCCCGCTTCGAGATCTTCTACAACGTCGACCTGCTGCAGGATACCTTTGCCCTCTTCAGCCTCAGTCACCCATGGCGTCCCTCCGAGCCATGGGCCCCTACGCTCACTGCGAGCGTGGCCTACGCCGGGGCCGACTACGCCCGATTCTTCGGCGGCTCCCGTGCCGGCCTGCACCATTGGAGCCTTCAGCTCGACTTCGATCTGGCGGTGCGTCACTACGACGCCAAGTTCCGCCTCGCCTACTCCCAGAGCCTCGACGACCAGGTGTTGCCCGACCAACCCGCCCGCCTCTGGGGCGGCCTCTATCTGAGTCTCTCCCGATCCTGGGAGAGGCGCCGACCCCGTTGATCCGACCCTTGCGAAGGAGCCTTATGAAAACCTTCAACGCCCCGCGGCTTATCTTGTGGATCGCTGTCTCAGCCTGCTCCGCGACGATCCTTGCTGGTCCATCGTTCGCCCAGGTCACCCAGGTTTCGGCCGACGAACGCGCCCGACGAGAGCTGGCAGATCTCTTCGCCTCCAGCGAGGAGCAGAAGCTCGCCAACGATCCCCTCGGCGCCCTGGGCCGAGGCGATCGCCGCCACGCCGGGAAGTTTGGTGATTACATCACCCCCGACTACTTCGCGACCTTGCAGTCCCAGGCACGGGCCAATCTCGATCGCCTCCTGAAGGTCGATCGGAACCTGCTGTCCGACAGCGATCGAATCAGCTTCGATACGTTCCGCTACCAGCAGGAGCGGGTGCTCCGAGGGTTCGATTCCGGAGCCACCGAGGTTTTGCGTCAACTGCCCCTGGATCACCTCTTCGGCTACCACGTGACCTTCCCCGACATGTCCTCCGGCGAGTCGATCGCACCTTTCAAGACCCTGGAGGACTACAACAACGGTCTGCTCAGGCTGCAGGGCTTCACCACCTATCTCGGGCGCACCCAGGACGCTCTCCGCACCGGCATCGCCGGGGGGCATGTTCTCCCACGCTTTGCCACGCTCAAAGTGCTCGAGCAGCTCCGAGCCGCGATCGATCGAGGGGTGGAGGACAGTCCCTTGGTCGGTCCGATCAAAAACTTACCGCCGGAGATCCCACCGGAGGCGGCGACCAGGCTAACCACTGCCTACCGGCAGACGGTTGCCGAAGCAGTTCTGCCGGCGTATCGCCAGCTCGCAGACTTCATGGAGACCGTCTATCTGCCGGCCAGTCGTACCGCGGCCCCGGGCCTCGCCGGCATGGTCGACGGCAAGATTCTCTATCGTCACCTGATCCAGCAACATACCGGCTCCCGCCTGACGCCGGCTGAGATCCATCAGCTCGGCCTCGACGAAGTGACTCGCATCCGTGCCGAGATGGAGGCGATCCGCCAGCAGGTCGGATTCGACGGTTCGCTGCACGAATTCTTCGCTCACCTCCGATCGGATGGCCAATTCAAATTCCCGACCAAGACCGATCTTCTGCAGGCTTACAAGGCCATCCGGCAACGGGTCGAGCCGCAGATGGCCCAGCTCTTCTCCACTCTGCCAAAGACCGGCTTCGAGATCCGCCCAGTCCCCGAAGCACTCGAGCAGACCGCCACCGGGGCCTATTACAACGCTGGGACGCCCGACGGCGCCCGGCCCGGCATCTTCTACGTCAACACCTACGATCTCCCGTCGCGCACCCGGCCCACGATGGAGACGCTCTTTCTCCACGAAGCGATTCCGGGGCACCACCTGCAGGCCAGCCTGGCGCAAGAGAACGACAGTCTGCCGGATTTCATGCGCTTCGGCTGGGACACAGCCTTCATCGAAGGTTGGGGCCTCTACGCCGAGTCTCTCGGCAGCGAGCTCGGTCTCTTTCGCGACCCCTACCAACGCTTCGGGCACCTGGACCTCGAGATGTTCCGCGCTCTCCGGCTGGTCGTCGATACCGGCCTGCACGCTAAGGGCTGGAGCCGCGAACGGGCCCTCGACACCATGCTGAGCAACTCCTCCCTCAGTGAGGCCGTCTTGCGGGCCGACATCGACCGCTACGTCGTCTGGCCCGGCCAGGCCCTGGCTTACAAACTCGGTCAGTTGAAGATCCAGCAACTGCGGGCCGAAGCTGAGTCGGCCCCCGGTCGTCGCTTCGATCCCAGAGCCTTCCATGACCAGATCCTGGGCTCCGGCGTCCTCCCCCTGGCGATCCTCGAGGCCAAGGTTCGATCCTGGATCGCTAGCCGCTCCGAAGATCGGCCTAGTGAAGAGCCGTCATGAGCCTGGGACGCCCGCTGAGCAGCGAGTACGACGCTTACTATGGTCTCTACATCGACCAGGCACCCGACGGCGACATCCTCGAGATCTTGGCCGCAGAGCTCACCCGAACCCAGCAGGCCCTCGTCGGCTTGAGTGCAGCGGCCGAGCGCTTCGGCTACGCCGACGACAAGTGGACTGTGCGCGAGGTGGTGGGCCATCTGATCGACACCGAGTGGACCTTCGCCTATCGCGGCCTGTGCTTTGCCCGCGCCGACCCGGCCGAGCTACCCGGCTTCGATCAGGACGCGTGGGCCCGCACCTCGAATGCTGGTCGAACGCCACTCCCCGAGCTACTCGAGGCTATGGCCTGCGCGCGGCGCAGCAGCCTGGCAATCTTCCACGGTTTCGACGCCGCGACCTGGCTGCGCCGTGGCATCGCCAACGGCTGCGAGTTCACCGTCCGGGCCATGCCCTACATCCTCGCGGGCCACGAGATCCACCATCGCCGGGTTTTGACCGAGCGCTACTTGCCACAGGCTACCCGGTCCACTCGGCCAACCGCCAAACCGAAGAAAGGAGTCTGATATGCCCACCCTGTGCCGTCGTCCAACGTCCCTGTCATCCGCCTGGTTGCTGCTGCTCGCCTTCTCTACCCTCGCGTGGTCGCGACCCGCGGCGGCCGACTCCCTGCCGGTCGCCCTGCTGCCAGAGGCTTGCGAAGTCGCTTTGGCCTTGAGCGCCGCGCCCGATCATCTGCGGTCCGATGCCGCGGTCTACGCGCTGGCGAAGGACGGTTACCGCAAGGTTCGTGAAGGGGCGAACCCTTTTACCTGTATCGTCAATCGCGATCACCCGCGGGTACTCAAACCGACCTGCTTCGATCGCGAAGGGGCCGACACCATCGTGCCCAAGATTCTCTTCTTCGGCCAGCAGCTGATGGCCGGCAAGGCGCCGGAGGCCATTCGTCAGGACGTCGACGAGGCCTTCACTGAAGGCCGATTCATCTCACCACGGCGCCCAGGCATCGCCTACATGCTGTCGCGCTACAACCGTCCCTACAATCCGACCAACGACCAGCTCGGCTGGTTTCCGCCCCATTTGATGTTTTATGCCCCCGATCTCACGCGCGAGGACATCGGCTTCTCGATGGAAGCCTGGCATGCCAACCCGCAACTCCCCGGTATTGGCTATCAGGGACCCCACGGCTACATGATCGTCATCACAGACGACGGCCAACAGCGCTCACGGAGCGATCTGCCGACGTGTCCCGACTGGGTCCACGCCGACGGAACGGATTGAGCGACCCGAGTGCGACACGTCGGCCGCCGATGGCGCGATCGTAGCCATATTTGACAATCTTGCCACTTTTCTTGCGGGTCGGATCCTGCGATGCTCCCCTCATGTCAACGACCGCCGCAACCGCAACGCCTGCCAAGCCTTCCCTGGCCGCCGTCCTGGCGGCCTTCGCCGCCGTCTACTTCATCTGGGGTTCCACCTACCTCGGCATTCGCTTCGCCATCGAGACGATGCCGCCTTTCACCATGGCGGCAATCCGCTTCCTCTCCGCCGGGTTGATCCTCTTCGCTTGGTCTACCTGGCGCGGCAACCCTTGGCCGCCGGCGATTCATTGGCGCTCCGCCGGCATCGTCGGCGGGCTACTGCTGGTCACCGGCAATGGCTTGTTGAGCTGGGCCGAGCTGTTCGTCCCTTCAGGCGTCGCGGCACTGATCGTCGGCACGGTGCCGGTGTGGATGGTGCTGCTCGACACCCTGCAGGCGGACGGCACCCGGCCCGGTAGATCGGTCATCTTTGGTCTGCTCCTCGGCATGGCGGGCATCGTCGTCCTGATTGGCCCGGGAGAGCTCGGCGGCGCACCGGTCGACCTGGTCGGTGCCCTGGCGGTCTGCGTGGCGTCGTTCTCCTGGGCGGTCGGCTCGATCTACTCCCGCACGGCGCCTCAAGCACCCTCAACGCTGCAGAACGTCGGTATGCAGATGCTGATCGGCGGCGCCATCTTGTTGTTCGTGGGATTCGCTCTGCAGGAGCGGCTCGATCTCGCCCAGGTTTCGGCGCGATCGGCCTGGGCGCTGATGTATCTCTCATTGATCGGCGGCGTAGTGAGCTACTCGGCCTATGTCTGGCTGCTCAAGGTTTCGACGCCGGCGAAGGTCTCGACCTACGCCTACGTCAATCCTGTGGTCGCTGTCTTGTTGGGTTGGGGCCTGGCCGGCGAGCCCTTGAACCCACGGGTTTTTCTCGCTACCGCGGCGGTTGTTTCGGCCGTGGTCCTGCTCACCAGCAGCCGCCACGGGTCAGATCGCACCGAAGACTGAAAGGACGTCATGCGCCACCGGATCGCTGCAGTCATCTACGACGGCTTACGCGCCTTCGAGTACAGCATCGCGAGAGAGATCTTCGGCCGCGACCGCAGCAACCTCGCGTCGCCGTGGTATGAGTTTCGCCCCTGCCGGGCCGAGCCGGGCCGGCTGTTCTCCAACCACGAGCTCGAGATTCATCCCACCGGCAATCTTAACGACCTGGCCAGGGCGGACACCCTCCTGATCGCCGGCTGGAGGGCACCGACCGAGTGCCCACCGGAGCCACTGCTCGTAGCGCTGCGCCGCGCGCACCAACGCGGGGCGCGACTGGTGACGATCTGCACCGGAGCCTTCGCGCTCGCCCACGCCGGCCTCCTCGACGGCCGGACGGCAACCACCCACTGGCTCTATGCCGAGATCCTCGCGAAGAACTTCCCACGGGTCCGGGTCGACGGCGACGCCCTCTACCTGCACGACCGTTCCGGACCGGGTCAAATCTCCACCTCGGCGGGTTGCGCCGCCGGGCTCGATCTCTGTCTTGCCGTGGTGCGTGAAGACTTCGGCCTGACCGTTGCCAACGCCATCGCCCGCCGCATGGTCGCACCGGCGCATCGCGAAGGCGGGCAGTCGCAGTACGCCGAAGCGCCTGCCGGGGTCCAGGATGACGATCATTTCGGTCCGGTGCTCGACTGGATGCTCGGCCATCTCGATCAGCCGTTCGCCATGGACCGTATCGCCCGACAATTCGGATTTTCCTTGCGAACCTTTCAGCGGCGCTTTCGCGAGATCACGGGTCTCAGCCCGCACCAATGGCTGGTGCAGCAACGCGTCGCTCTGGCGCGCGAGCTGCTGGAATCGACCGACCGAAGTGTCGAGCAGATCGCGACCCAGACGGGCCTCGGCTCGGCGGCCAATCTGCGCAAGCACCTGGCGCGGCACCTCGGCACGACCCCGAGGGCCTATCGGTCGGCCTTTCGAGCAGCCAGTTGACGCCAGGGCTACTGGAGCCAGGACTACCGAAAACCAGGACTACCGAAGACCAGAGCTACAGTCGACTGAGCTCTTTCCTTAGCCGCTCCCGCGTCTTGCGGTCCTCGGCCAAGCTCAGAGCCTTCTCGAAACTAACGCGGGCCTTGTCGCGCTCACCGGTCTCGGCGTAGGCCTCGGCCAGAGCGGAATGGAACTCGAGCTCCTCCGGCATGCGACGGATCGCTTCGCGAAAATCGCGAATCGCCTCCGTCAGCTCACCACGCCTGGAATTGGCCATCCCTTGCTTGAAGTGGTGGAACGGATTGCGCTTCAGGTCGTCGTCGATGCGGCGTAGCAACGGTTGGGCTTCGGCCTCGCGGCCGGTAGCCAGGTAGAAACTCGCCAGATTGGTCATCGCGGCGGATTCGTTCTTGTCGATCTCGAGAGCCTGCAGATGGCTGCGCTCGGCCGCAGGGAAGTCCCCGAGGCGCCGCTGCGCCACTCCGAGGTTGGTCAGAGCGTAGCTGAGCGCCGGATCGGCTTCCAAAGAACGGCCGAAATAGGCCTGCGCCAAATCGTAGTCGCCGGCGGCCAGTGCCTCCACCCCGAGGTTGTTGTAGTAGTGCGCCAAGGCCCGCTCGTCACTGATGCGACGCACCGCCCGGTAACGCTTCTCCGCCTCGGGCAAGAAGTCCACCGTCTGGCGACCGTTTTCGATCTCGACTTCGACCACCATGTGCTGGTTGCGCACCACGACCTCGCCGCGGCGATCCCAGCTGATGACCTCGCTGACTTCCTGAAAGTAGGCGTCGAGACCGATATGGCGCGCCATGGCCACGAAGAGAATGGTGAAGGACATGCAGTTGCCGTGGCGCGCCTCGAAAGTCTCCCGGGCAGTCATCGTGGCCGTGCTGTCGTAGGTGATGTTGAGGCCCTTGCGGCCAAAGATGGCGTTCATCAAGTCGTCGACTTGGTGGCTGGAGGACGACTTGAGGGTGACGTGGCGCACGAGAAAATCCGCCATCTTCTTGTTCAGCTGCAGGATGTCGACCGCAGGTGGCTGCGATGACCGCGTGCCGAGAGCGACGTCATCCGGCGACGCATCGACCGACGCCGGTGCGAGGATCAGGCCGATCAGCAACGTAGCGAGCATTCGGTAGCTCCAATGGGGCTGACGATCTTGCTTGGGGCTGAGTGCTGCCATGGGCGTCCTCACTCTCCGAGTTGTTGTGGGTGTTGCTTCGCAGCTTCTATCCACGGGCTCGACGACACATATCGCGACCTTACCCTTGCCGTGACCGTGTCATGATCATACCGTGCTCCGGCGTGGATCAAGCCTTCGGTGTCGACATGGCATCATTCAGGGTCGGGCCGGAGGCTGAGCGTGAGAATCCCAAGCACCAGCATGGCACTGCAAGAGGCCACTCGTGGTCGGCAGCGAGGCGAGCCGAGACTCTGTTGGGTCCTTGCGCTGGCGCTGGCGGCCTGCACCTCACCGTCGACCGACGTACCGTCAACCGAAGTGCCGTCGATCGAGAGCCCCCTACCGATCGAGGCGTCGCCAACCTCCGCACAAAGTTCGGATCGGCCAAGCCCCCCGCCACTTCGAGTGAAGGTCTCGGACGTGCCGATCCTCGCCGGTCGCCGTCCGCTGGCCCTCGATCCCGTTACCTCGGCCGGGGCGCCGATGATCGATACCTCTAGGGCCAACCGCCTCGATTTGGTGATCCGCACCGGCACCGCCGCTTATGCCCTGGCTCGTTCGGCCCTTGATCGCCGCGTCTTGCCGGCTGCGGCGGCGATCCGAGTGGAGGACTTCGCCAACGCTTTCAGCGACGAGGGGCCGCCGGTTCGTGGCCAAAGCCTGCAGGTCGCCGCCGACCTCTTCCCTTCTCCTGGGCGTTCCGGCTTCCATATCCTGCGGATCGTGCTGCGCGGTCGCGCGGCGCCGCCCCGCCCCCTAGACATCGTCGCCGTCGTCGAGACCGGCCCGAGCGGGTTGCCAAAGATCAACGAAGCTCTGACGGAGCTAGTCGACAGCCTGGACGCCAAGGATCGCCTCGGCCTGGTCGCCTGGGGTCAGGGCCAGCGCGTTTTCATGCAATTGGCCTCCGTCGATGACGGCTGGCGGATCCGTCGCGCCCTCACCACCCTTGGCCCAGCCCAGGAACACGACCTGACCGCCAGCTTGCAGCGGGCCTACGAGATGCTCCGGCACCATCCGAGCCCCCACCGCGTCCGCAGAATCTTGCTCTTTTCCGATGGTCGCCTCCGCCAAGCGCCGACGCGAGCTTTCGATGCCGCGATTCGCCGCGCCGCCGAAGCAGGCATGACGCTCTCGACCCTCCTCATTCCCATTTCAGGAGCCCACAGCCCGGCTCTCGAAAGGGTCGCCCGGCACGGCAGTGGCGTCCACGTAGTGATCGACAACGCCGCCGAAGCTCAACGCCTCATGCGTCGCCTGGCCGGCGACCGAGGTCTGACCGGACTGGAGACGGTCGCGCGAAGTATCGTTGGGCAGATCGAGCTCCGGCCGCAAGCTGTCACACGGTATCGACCGCTGGGCAATCCGCAACGGCCTCGCCAGCACGCTGCACTCGGCGCCTCGGGCGTCTCGATGACCGCCGCAAGCCAGGCGACGATGCTCTATGAGATCCAGTTGACCGCGCAGACCGTCGCACAGCTGGGCACGATCCGCATCGACTTCCGCGACGCCGCGAGTGACCTTCGGCAGCAACTGGCCTTGCCTTTGCCGCCGGTTGCGCCAGACGCCGCCAAGTCCACCGCCGGACTCACCTGGATCGCGGCGACCTTCGGCGAACGACTGGCCGGCTCGTTCTGGACCCAAGACATCGGCTACGGCAGCCTGTTGCGCGCCTTCGAAGCGCTCGACCCGCAAGTCCGCACCACGCCCCAAGCCGCCGAGCTGCGCTACCTGATGCGCCAGGCGCGGGAGCTGGAGCGTTCAGGCAGCACCCCGCCCGGACGCCCACAGCCTCCCGATCATCACCTCTCCCGCCTACGGATCCTCGAGTGATGCTGCGACGTTTGGTGCCCACCTTGATCGGCCTCGCCCTCGGCTTCGCCGTGCTGCTCGCCGGCCTGATCAGCCTGGAGAAGGTCTTTCGCCAGGAACGTGGTGACGCGCGCCAGACCGTTCTGCAGCAGCGCCGGGTGCTCGAACAATACGCTCGCAGTCTCTTGCAGCAGCGTCTCGCCGCAACCGGGCGCCGCGCCGACGACGAGATTCGGCACGCCCTGCGCGACCCTCTGGCCGCGGCGAGTCATCTCCTGCTCGTGGAGGCCGGCACCCAGCGGCTGCCCCACCTCGCAACCTACCTTCCGGCGACGGCAACACCGGCTCGTCAGTGGTTTGCCGCGATCACTGCAGGCGCCCCTCCACCTGCGCCCTCCGATGCCGGGTCGCCCTGGCGCGAGCGCACCGTCCTCCAACGGGAGTTCCTCGCCGCCTTGGACCAGGGCACTGCTCCCCGCATCGAGTCGACTTTCCGCGCCATCCTGCTGCATCGCAGCCGCTTTCACGTCGCCCCGGAGATCGATCTGCCGTCGGTCCTCGCCTTGCTCAGCCTCTTCCACCAGCGCAGCTCCCCCGCACCGGAGCTGCTTCGAGCGCTGCTCCACGACGGCCTCGAGGCCGACGACGGCGGCGAGATCGTCGCCCTGTCTCGCTTGCTCCTGGCGCACCGCGGTCACTTCAGCCGCGACGATTTCCTCTTCCTCGGCGAACAATACGTGCGCTTGGCCGAAGCGTCCGGGGTGCCTTATCAAACATTCTTGCAGCGCTCGCGCGAGGCTGCCGCAACGCCCGTCGACCTGCCTATAGAGATCACCGAGCCGAGCCTCGTCGACTTCGGCCGGTGGCTCGCCGAGCCGACCCGCGACACGACGATCCGTGGCTTCGCCCTCGACCTGCCCGCTTTGCTCGACGCTATCGGCGCGGAGATGCAGCTCGGTGGTTTGTTGCAGACGGTCGATTCGATCACCCCCTCTACACCCCTGCCCCGTCATCTGCCCCTCGCCAACCTCCGGTTGCAAGTGACCTCGCCGCGCTGGCAGCACCAATTCGACGAGATCGACAACCGCTACCGGCTGAAAGCCGCTCTGGTGCTGCTCTGCGCCGCGTTGGCCGTCGCTCTGGCGATCCTGGCGCTGGCCCACCAGGCGCGTCGCCTGCGCCTGCTCGAGCTGCGCTCCGAGTTCGTCGCCACCGTCTCCCACGAGCTTCGGACGCCCCTCGCCGCGGTGCGCCTACTGGCGGAGACGGTGGCCAAACGTGCACAGGGTCAAGCCCTGCGCGACTATCCGGCGCGGATCGTCAAGGAGATCGACCGGCTCCATTTCCTGGTCGAGAACATCCTGTCCTTCAACCGCCTGGAGAAAGGACGCATCACGCCACAATTCTCATCCGTGTCGCTCGAAGAGCTGCTCAGCCAAGTGCGATCGGAGGTCGAGCTCCAGGCCAACCGCCCCGTCCGCTTCGACGCACCCGTGTCCGGCGTCACTCTGCGAGCGGACCCCGAGCTGTTGCACTTGCTGTTGCTGAATCTGGCGCGCAACGCCTGCCTCTACAACGAGCGTGACCCGGTGCGGATCACCGTCGACCACCGCCCCCTGCCCACCGGCGGGTGTAGGATCCGTATGGTGGACAACGGTCGCGGCATCCCCGAGAACGAATGGCGCAAGGTCTTCGCCGAGTTCTATCGGCCACGGCATGATTCGGACGCGGCCGGAGCCGGATCGCCCCGAGCCGGCGCGCGCGCCGGCACTGGCCTGGGCTTGGCTCTGTGTCGACGCATCGCGAAGCTCCATGGCGGGCGACTCCACATCGCTGCCTCAGGCCCTGAAGGCACCACCTTCCATCTCGATCTGCCATAGCCCTGTGGTCGAACACCCTACGATTCTCATCGTCGAAGACGACGACAGTCTGCGATTGGCGCTGGCCGACAATCTCGAAGAGGAGGGCTATCGGGTCGTCGACACGGCAAGCGGCGCGGAGGCCAGGCGGCGGCTCTTGGGAGAGGCCGGCGAGGCTCTGGCGGCAGATCTCGTGATTTTGGATCTCATGCTGCCCGACATCGATGGCTACACCCTCTGCGGGATCCTGCGCGACGCCGGCCTGGGCATGCCGATCCTGATGCTCACCGCACGGACTCTGGAGGACGACCTGGTGCGCGGCTTCGATGCCGGAGCCGACGATTTCCTCACCAAACCCTATCGTCTGCGTGAGCTTCTCGTCCGGGTCCGGGCACTGCTGCGACGAGCCCAGGGGACCGACGCCGGAGGTCCCAACGAGATCCTGTGTTTCGACGGCTTCCGACTCAATCGCAACGCCCGATCGCTGACCCATCCCGATGGCCACCCGCTGGATCTCACGCGCACTGAGTTCGATCTCCTCGCCCTCTTCTTGCAGCGCCAGGGGCAGGCGCTGACCCGCGACCAGATTCTCGACGAGGTCTGGGGACCCGATCTGATGATCGACGCACGTACCGTCGACAATTTCGTTTCCAGCTTGAAGAAGAAGCTCGGCTGGAGCCCCGTTGCCGGCTTCCGCTTCAAGACCTTGCGAGGCGTCGGCTATCGCATGGAGGTGGACCACAGTTGATTCGCCGCGATCCCGGATGGGATCTCGTTCAGCCCGTGCTGACGATCCGCAGATAAGCCCGCCGGTTGCGTGCCCAGCAGCGTTCGCTGGAGGCGTGGCACACTCCCCGCTCCTCGCCGTAGCTGATCGAGTCGAGGCGTCCGGCGGCGATGCCGAGGCGGATCAGGTAGTCGCGGGCGGTCTGGGCCCGCAGGTGCCCCAAAGCCAGGTTGTACTCGTTCGTTCCCCGTTCGTCGCAATGCCCCTCGATCAGCAAACGCAGCGAGCCCGACTGATGGAGATAGCGTGCGTTGCGTTCGAGGTCGGCCCTGGCGGCCTCGGTCAGCTCCGAACGATCGAGATCGAAATAGATATCGACCAGGAGTCCGTCGTCGTGGGCCTGCCGGTTCAGCTCCTCGGCCGTCGGATCGACCACCTGTGGCCGCAGATCCGCGGTGGCGGTCGCCGAGACGCCCGGATCCACCAGGACCATCGGGAGATCCCCACCCTTGGTTGGAGCGAATCCCTTGGGTCCACCGACGTCCGGACCTTGGGAATGGTGCGGGCAGCCGGTCGAGCTGACAACCAACAAAGCCCACACGCCAGCTCCGAGTAGTCTCTTACAGAATCGCGATTCGACGGCAACGATGTGATGCATGGCCAACCTCCGGTGTCTTGTTCTCCACAGAGGATGCCAAGACCTGGAGGACACCGTGTCGTAAGCCGGTCATGCCTCCGTCATGGTTCGATCACGAAGCGTGCGACGCCCCTCGGTTAAGATAAGACCATCGGATCTCGCCGAACCCGGTAGGACTGTCCGCAATGTAAGGAGCGTGTCATGAAGGATCGCGAAGCCTCACCGACCCGCAAGACATTCGTCATGGCGATCTGTGCCCTACTCGTGGCACTCGTGCCTTCCTTCGCCGAAGGGCGAGGTCGTGGCTATAAAGGCCATAGCGGCCCCCATGGCTTAGGCAAACAGCATGGATCGTTCCACCACGGTGCTTACGGCCATCGATCCTTCGGCCATCGATCCTTCGGCCATCGATCCTTCGGTCACCGATCCTTCGGTTTCCCCGGCTTCGGCCACCGATCTTTTGGCCATCGGCCCATCAGCTACAGCTTCGGGTCGCGCTTCGGCCAGCCCTTCTTCCGCCATCGCTCGCTCGGCCACCGATCCTTCGGTCATCGATCCTTCGGCCATCGATCCTACGATCTCCACACCCTCAGACGTTACGCCGTCCAGCCGCTCTACGGTACCTACGGCGTCTCGCCGGCCTATGATGTCCGGCACTATGGAGCGCCCCAACCGGTCGCGCCAGCTCCGGCGCCGATCATCATCATTCAACAACCCGTAGCGGTGCCCCAGACCTACGTCACACCGCCAGCACCGGCTCCCCAACCGATCTACCAGCCACCAGCCCACAATCCGAATGCGCGCCCCTCCCCGAGGCGTGAGCCAGGGCAAGTCTATCTGTGGATCGAGCAGGGCGAGGCCGAGGTCTACCTCGACGAGGACTTCCTCGGCACCGGCGATGAGATCACCAGCCTCGACGACCCCTTGAGCGTGCCGGCCGGCGTCCATGTGCTATCGGTGGAGCACCGCGACTACGGCGCCGAGAAGCTGGTCTTCGCTTCCCCTGCTGACGACGCGATCCTGATCGAGATCAACCTGTCGGGGAACCGCAGCGGCCGCAAGGCGCGCCTCCGGTCGCCGGCCGAGGTCGAGTCCCGATTGCAGCTGCTTGGCCGCTAGCTGCGCTGGATGGAGAAAGGTTCGATGCTCCACTGCCTCAAGCTCCCGGTCTGCATAGCCTTGATCACGGCCCTGGGAGCCGGGACCGCCACGGCCGACGATCTCAAGGACCTGGCGCGCAACGCCAAGACGTCGGTTCTTCTGTTGCGGATCCTCGACGCATCCAATCGCGAGCTTGGCTCCGGCACCGGTTTCTTTTTTTCTGACGACGGCCTCCTGGTGACCAACCACCACGTCGTGGCGCCAGCGGCACGGATCGAAGCGGTCTCTGCGGAGGGTGTCCGCCACGAGGTCCTCGGTGTGTTGGCCCAGGACGAGGTCAACGATCTGGCGGTCCTCAGGATCGCCACCCAAGGCTCGACACCACTTCCCCTGGCGAGCCTCGACGCGATCGATCCAGGCGAGAGAGTGGTCGTTCTCGGCGGCCCTCTCGGCCTCGCCGGCTCGTTGTCTGAAGGCATCGTCTCGGCGGTTCGCGACGCGGCCGAGCTGGCGCCCCATCATCCGGAAGCCGAGCCCTTGCTGCAGATCACGGCAGCCATCTCGCCAGGCTCGTCAGGCTCGCCGGTCTTGAACCTCGAAGGCGAGGTTGTTGGCGTGGTCGCGAGTCAGTACCGTGTCGGCCAAAACCTGAATTTCGCCGTCTCCGTCGCGACCCTGCGGCAACTGCTCAGCGGCATTCACTCCGACGCGCCGGCCGTTCCTCTGGGCGCGGCCTCCGCACCCGAGCGCACCGCCTACTTGCGTAACGTCGCGATCTCCGCGGCACTCTTCGTCGGTTTGTTCTTCATTCTCCGGCGGCTGAAGTAGGCCCTCGACCGCCTGCCCTGCGATCCCTCAACAAACCCTCATCGTTTCGTCAAGCGCAGAGGGCTTCGCCCCCCTAGAGTGCTCGAATCACCGGGAGGCGCGGCAGCCGTCGGGCCGGAGCCACCCTTCCGAACACGAGACGACCCATCAGGAGGCGATCATGAGCCTATCGAGAAGACATTTATCCATCTTGGCCTTTTCAGGGATTCTATTGAGCACCGCGCTACCGGCACCGATGGCGGCGCTCGGAGTCAACGAAGTCCTTGTTCCCGAAGCGACGGCTGTCGAGCTGCGGCTCGAGCAAGCTTTGAGCTCGGCCAGCGCGACGACCAACCTGCCGATCCTCTTTCGGATCCAGGACGACGTGGTGATCGACGGTCGCACAGTGATCGAGGAAGGCGCCCTCGCCAGGGGCACCGTCACCCGAGCCCAGCACCGTAAAGGCTTTGGTCGACGTGGCAAGCTCGAGTTCACCATCGATGTCGTCGAGGCCATCGATGGCCAGAATTTGCGCCTGCGTGCCAGCCAGAGCCTGAAAGGCAAAGATCTCTACGGCACCGCCGGTGTGGTCACCATCCTCACCGGCCCCTTCGGAGTCTTCGTCAAAGGCAAAGATGTCGAAGTGCCCGCAGGCACCGAGTACACGATCTACACCGACAGCGACCGCCGGATTCGCGTGCCGGGCGACCGCGGTTAAGCCCTCTCTCAGGGACCGACGCAACGTAGAATCAGCGCCGGTACGGTCGCGCGGATAGCATCCGCCAGCCCTGCCGGCGCGTAGTCTACGGTGGAGGTCGCTGATGCCCGTAAGAACCCTCGAGCCCCGAACGATCCTGCTGTTGGCCGGCCTGCTGCTGACAGCTTGCCTGCTGGCCAGCTCAGCCGAGGCCGCCTCGCGCCTTCTCGGCGCACCGAGCTACGACCATGCCACCGAGACCACCTACCGGCAGGTGTACTGGGAGGATTTTCGAGGCTCCAACGCCTCCAAACCTCCGGAGTGGAATCGCTGGTCAAGGGGCAGCTACGCCCACATCGCGACCAAGATCGAGCTCGGTAAGGTCGAGTTCGAAGATCGCCGGGAAGGCGACGTCTGGCTCGTCTCGGCACCCCGGGTCCGCCCCTACGCGCTGATGAACAAAGACTTCTCGGCCGTCCGTCACGGGGCGCGCAATGCTTACACTCTGGCCCACGAGCAACTCCACTTCGACATCGCCGAGACCGTGGCGCGGCGTTTGGCGGTGGAGCTGGCACAGCTCGAAGGCCGCGGCAGTACCCAAAAGGCCGCCTACGACAACCTGACCGGCCAGTTGCGCCAGCGCTTCGAGGCCGGCTTTCAGGAGTTTATCGAGCTGCAGGAGCGCTACGACGCCGAGACCGAGCATGGGCTCAAGAAGAAAAAGCAAAAGAAGTGGGCGGAAGAGGTCCCGGAGATGTTCCGCCAGGCGACCGAGGCCCTGGCCGCTTTTCTGGAGCAGCGGGGTAGAAGCGGCACGGCTGACAGGTGAGCTGGCCAGCATCGCTCCAGAGCTCAAGTCTCACTCGATCTCGCCGGCGTCTCGATCCGTCTGAGACGGGCTCTGGCAATGCCCTGGCCTTAGGTCGAAAAATCTAACTATTGCAATGATTTGAAACGTGGCATAGCGGTTGCTCCTGTAACGGGCCAGCGTTCGAAGCTTCCCGTTGATTTCCCATAAGGAGTTCCTCATGCCTGGACCCACTCGTTGCTTGCTCGTCGGCATCTTGATCGCCTCGATGCTCGGCACCCCCGCCACGGCACAGAATCCACCCATCAGCCTCGATAGCGTCTTCGTCTACTCGGTCAAGGTGGTCTGCACCACCAACCAGATTCCGATCCGCATCGCCACGTCCGTCTCGGCCGCTGGCGAGCTGCTTTCCGGAGCGCAGGAGGAGCTCTCTCGCACCGCAGTCAACATCCAGAATCCCCTCGATCGCGCGGCCCGCTTCAGCTACCGAGCCGTCCAGCCGCGGACCGGCGCCTCCCCCGGCGGGACCTTCACCCCGGTCAACGAGCCTCTCGTCGCCTTCGCCGCCCGCTCCCTCGACTGCAGCGACTTCATCGCCCTGCAGCAGAACCCACCGCCGTCCGGCCTGGCGCCCGCAACCGAAGGTTTCCTGGTGATCGAGAGCCGCAGCCGACTGCAGGTCGCCGCCGTCTACACGCAGCGGGTGGTCAAGGAAGGTCTCAAAGACGACATCTCCACCACGGCTCTCCTAGCCGGCAAGAAGAACGTCTTCCGGGGCGGCAAGATTCCTGACCTCGAAGACATCCCCTTGACCCCGATCCCGGCCGGCCCGAGCGGCAGTCCGGTGCTCTCCGAAAGCAGCGGCGTCGCCATCCCCATCGAGCAATTCGGTAACGGCCCGGTGCAGGGCGCCGCAATGGGCATCGGCCTCGGCGTTGGTGTCGGCCGCGGCATCGGCTTCGGTATCGGTGCTGGCGGCGGCATCGATGTCGAGTATGTCGAGCCGATCATCGTGCCGCGGCGCCCGGTGTTGATTCCGGTGCCGCGGCCCGGGTTACCTTGACGCGGTACTCTCTTCCTCCTCGCCACCGACCTCACCGTCCGCTGGCCGTGTGGCGACCTCCGGCTGAGGATCGAGGGGCTGGAGGTCGCGCCCGGCGAACGCCGGATGGTCCGGCGGGATACGCGACGCGCGAAAGACGGCGTGGGTGAACTCGTCTACCGGGTGGGGCGGCGAGCCGTCAGGCAGGCGGACCTCGCCCTGGCGTGGGTCCCAGAACTCCCAGACGATCTCGCCTTCCGGAGTGACCTCGAAAAAACGTCCCTGGGGCCCGGAGCAGATCAGCGTGTTGCCGTTGGGCTGGCGCTCGGCGCCCGAGATGAACGGCGCAAAGAAGAAGTGCTCGGCGGTGCCGCGATAGGACCAGACCGGCTCCTGTGGTCCGTAGGGCTCTTCCGGTGGCAGCAGATAGCTGCCGTCGTCCGCCATCGGCAAGGCGAGCTCGTAGACCGCGGAGTAAGGTCCCTCTTGGTCTCCCATCTCGTTGCTGAAGACGGTCAGGTTGCCCGCTCCGGGGTAGCCGTCCGGGATCCAGCGTGCATCGTGCTGATAGAACAGGCTTTGCGCCTCGTCGTCGCCGCGGCCGTAGGCCGCCGGATTACCCCAGCGATACAGGATCTCGCCGCCACGCCCCCATCGACCGCCGCTGCTGCTTGCCGCCTCTTCGGTCGTCGTGCTGTGATCGATGATCCAGAACTCACTGTAGCGCCGCACACTGAGAACGATCTGATCGAGCTCGGCGTTGTAGTCGATCCCGTTGCTGTGGAAGAGGTCGGAGCGCAGATCCTCTTCGTTGGTCTCGGCCGAGACATAGCCCAGAGCTTGCAATTGCTCGAGCTCTTCCGCTGTCGTCTCTTCCTCCAGGTCACCGTTGATATCGATCCGGCCCGGAAAGTCAGCTGGGTCACCGTAGTTGGAGAGGCGGGGATTGATCGACTGCACCAAGTGGTCCCAAGCGTGCCATTCCCAGACGATGCGTCCACCGTCCGGCCGCTGGGGCTCGATCTCGATCACCATGTCGGGCCAAAGGCCAGCCGTAGGTACCTTGTCCGGCGAGCGGCCG
>JBCCGX010000024.1:0-23048 GCA_039029035.1 Acidobacteriota bacterium
CGAGGTCTACAAGGTGGGTGCCATGGTCTCGCCCCGGCCCCAGGATCAGACCTCGTCCGACATTGAAGGGCACTTCGCCTTGACCGACCTGCGACCGGACCAGCCGGTCCGTCTACGCGTCCAAGCGCAGGGCTTCGGCACCGTCTCCCTGAGTACCGTGCGGCCCCCCACCGACGAGCCGATCGAGATTGTTCTTCTGCCCTCGGGCTCGATCGCAGGTCGTGTGGTCGATCCTTCGGGCCGCCCGGTCGAGCAGGCCCATCTCTCGGCGCGACCGGAGCATCCGATAGCGACGTCCGCGTCAAGCGCCTCCGCGTCAAGCGCCTCCGCCACCAGCGACGCGGAAGGGCGCTTCCGCCTCCCCGAGCTCGAGCCTCGACCCCAACGAATCGAGGTCTCGGCACGGTCCTACCAGAGCCAGATCCTGCGCAGCATCGAGCCTTCCGTCGACGGTGAGCCCAGGTTCGAGATCGTTCTCGAACCGGGAGCGGCGGTCGAGGGTCGCATCACCTGGGAAGACGATCGGCCGGTGGTCGAAGCGTCGGTCAGCGTGCGACCTTTGGGCGTCCCCCCTTTCGGCCTGCCCGACGCCCCCAGCCGCAGCGATACCGAAGGGCGTTTTCGGGTCGATGGTGTGGCCCTCGGCTCGGCGTTGATCGCGGTGCATCTCGCGGGCCGCGAGCGCCTGCAGCGACAGGTCGAGATCGAGCCTGGCACCAACACCGTCGACCTGCGCCTCGAGCGCGGCTTCGAGGTTTCGGGCCGGGTGCTCGATGCGGAGGGCAACCCGGCCACCGGTGCTGCGTTGTGGTTGCAGCAGTCGCGCTACCTGGCCAGGATCTACCGTCGGCAGCCCCAGGCGGTGAGCACCTCCGATGGCAGCTTTAAAGTGCCCGACATCACCGTCGGCGCTTATCGATTGACGGCGGAGAAAGAAGGCTTCTATCCGGCGAGCTCCGAGCTCTTCGAGGTGGCCGGCGATGTCGCTGGTGTCGAGCTGACGCTGCGTCGTGGTGCGGTGCTGCAAGGTGAGATCCTCAATCTCGATTTCGATCAGCTCGCGGCGCTGGCGATCTCGGTCAACGGCGAAGCCGGTGCGCGGCGCGGCCGGATCGATTTCGCCGGCAGTTACAAGGTCGACAACCTATCGCCTGGCTCCTGGCGGATCCGGGCGCAGGTCGCGGGCGCCGGGCGCGCCGCTTTGATCCGCACCGTCGAGATCCCCGAAGGCGCAACCGAGGTGCGCCAAGATCTCGACTTCCGCACCGGCTTCACCCTCAGCGGCGGCGTCGTCGACAACGGCGAACCCCTGGTCGAAGCCCATGTCGCTGCCCTTTCGACCCGCGGCATCGGCGAGACCACCACCGACTTCGCCGGCCGCTTCCGAATCGACCACCTGGAGGCCGGCAGCTACCAGCTGCGAGTGATGTCCTCGACGGTCGCCCCCCTGCATGTCAGGCGGCTGGAGATCGTGGCCGATCACGAGTTGCAGATCGAGCTCGCAACCGGCAGCCTCGCAGGCACCGTGACCGACTCTACTCGCGGTAGGCCCCTGGCGGGAGCCGCCGTGGCGCTCGAGCGGCTTGATGCACGGGCCGAGCCCAGTCCATTCAATCGGCCGTCCTTCAGGCGTACGCACAGCGACTCACGGGGCCGTTTCCGTTTCGAGTCTCTGCGCTCAGGTGACTGGCAGCTCGTCGCCTCCCGTCCGGGCTACGCCCCCTTCGAGACCCTCGCAACAGTCACCGGGGCCTCGGAGATCGACGTCCCAATGGCGCCGGCCGCCGGTGTCTCCTTCACCGTCACCACCGATGCCGGCCCTCCCTCAGCCGTCCACGCCGCGATCGTCGACCCTGCCGGACGAGTCGTCGCTGGCGGCGCCCATCCGGTGGTCGATGGCAAGGTCAAGGTAACGACCGTGCCGCCGGGCCAGTGGGACCTGCTCCTCCAGACCGGCGAGAGCGCCGTGACCCGGGTCGCCGTCACCGCACCGGGCGACCAGGGGCAGGTCCACCTGCCCCTCGGCGGCGGCCTGCGGTTCGAGCTCCGCGAGCTCGTCGACGTGCTGGCAGCACGCCTCCTTGTCACCGGCCCGGACGGCCAGCCCCTGATCATCCCCCGCAGTCTCTACTATCCTCCCGGCGAACGCACCCTGGCTATGGGCAAGACGGTGCTCTGGCACCTGCACCCGGGGGTCTGGAGCTACACCGTTCTGCACCCGGACGGGCGGGCCTGGCGCGGCAGCGCGACGGTGACGCCGGGATCGACGACTGTGGTTCGCCAGGTCCCTGGTGACTAACCAGCCCTCTGCTCCGCTCAGTCCCCGCGCTTCAGGAACAGAACGTAGGCACCGCGACCCCCGAAGGTCCGCGGAGCGTCGCCGAAAGCGCGCAGGAAGGCACGCCCGCGACCCTGGATCCACTCTTCCACTCGCTGCTTGATGATGCCGCGCCCACCGGGAGAGTGGTGCCCCTTGCCGGTGATCACCAAGACGGTGCGGCGGCCGGCGCCGGCGGTGTCGACGACGAAGCGATCCAGCTGGGTCAGGGCCTCGGCTGTCCTCAAGCGGTGGAGGTCGAGCTGTTCGTCGATCCGCAAGTTTTTGCCGCGCACCTTGACCCGTGGCACGCTCTGGCGGCGGGCTCGCTGTCGCCGGTCGCTACCGCTCCGGTCGGTTCGGCGACGCTCGCCCCGGCGACGGTCGCCGAGGTCCCGTAGGGCAGACTCGAACAGCTGTTGATCGCTCTCCGCCAGATCATCGCGCCGACGGCGCAGGCGACGGCCGCCCTCTTCGTCCAGGGGCTCGACACCCATGGAGGCCATGCTGCGCTCGAAGACCTCGTCGTCATCCATGGGGCTCAATTGCTCGGAACGAAGGAGATGGCGGACTCGAAGCTGCGTGACAGGCTAACGACTTCCTGCACGCTGGGCGGCGACGCAGCGGCGACCACGGCTTCGACAAGCTCGACATGCATCGCCATCAGCTCGTACACCTGGTTGCCGCCGAAGCGGAAGAGGCGAGCCGCTTCGAGCACCCGAGAGGGGATCGCCTCGCGGGCAAAGGCGACCAGCGAACGGGTCGGCACAGTGCCGATCCCACCGGCTTCGCCGTAGAAACCGAGGCGTCCTTCGACCACCAGAAAGAGGGTGCCGGCCGGCTCGTCGGCCGACGGGAAGCGCTCGCCGGTCGGCACTTCGACCTCTTCGACTTCGGCGGCGATCTTCATCAAGGACTCCCACGGCAGGGCGGCGAAGGCCGGTGCCTCGCGCAGCTTGGCGACGCGCCCGAACATCGACCGTGATTCCCATGCCTCGGGTGCCTCGCCGCCCGGCTGAATCACTCGCTCCACGCGCTCGCGCTGCCGGCGCGGTAAACGCTCCAGATATTGACCATAGGCGCCGGCATCGACGCTCAAGATGCTGCCCGCCGCCACTTCCTGCAACATGCCGATCGGGTGGAAGATGTTGGCGACCAACACTCTCTCGACCGTCGAGCTGGACAGCTCGGCGATCGCCCGTAAGGCGCAGGCGCGGGTCCAGCTGCTCATCTCGTCGAAGTGACGAAAGGCGATCGCCTCCAGGCGATCGCGCCGCTTCATGCGCTGGCGCTGGAAGTAGGGGTCCAGGCGCCGCACCGCTTTGGCTGGCGGCAGGTCTTCGACCACCGGAAACAACATCGGCTTGATGTCACGCGACACCACCACATCGAGGATCTCCAGCGCGTAGACCGTCGACTCCTGGTTGCCGAGCTCCAGGTTGTCGCGCACCAGGGCCATGGCGCGGGAATCGAACAGTAGCGACAACAACCGGAAGAGGTCTGCTCGATTCTGTCGGTTCTCGCTCTCCAACGCCTCGCGCACATCGACCGTGTCCGGCCCCTCGCCCAGATCGAGGATCGCGCCGAGGTTCCAGGCCATGGTCTTCACCTGTTTCTCGACCTCGTCCTTCAGCGCCGGAACCGCATCGCTATCGGGCTTGTAGCGTCGGTGGCTGAGGGTCACCCGGACACGGCGCCGGACCTCCTTGTCGGGGAAGCGCAGCTTGTCGGTCAACAGATCGACCGCCTGCGATCCGCCGACGTGATCGAAGACATCGAGGATTCGCGTCCGCACGCCAGGATCCTGGCCGACCTTGCCGAAGAGGCCTTCCAGCTCACCCACCACCGGCTGGCCGATGGCGATCAGGGCGTTGGTGGCATCCGCCGCGAAGCGTGGCTCCGACAGATGGGCGATGATGCGTGACCAGAAGCGAGGATCGCGCAGCCGGCCAGCCGCGCGCAGAGCGGCACGCCGCACGCTCGGATCACGGTCCCACAACAATCCGGTGAGATCACCAGGGTTGCCCGCCGCCGACCAGCCGAGCGCCAGCGCTGCCAGCTGCCGGTCCGCCGGCTGCCGCGACTCGATCAACGCTGCGATCCGGTTGGTTCCACCTGCCAGGGTCACCACATCACGCAGTGCCCCCATGGTTTCGGTCGCCGCCGCTCGTACCGCCGGATCCTCGTCGCTGAGGCATGGTTCGACCGCCGCCACGGCATCGAAGTCGAGGCTGCGCTCGATCCGGCACAAGGCCGGCACCCGCAGCTCCGGCACCTGTTCGACAACCTCCACCAGGGTCTCCGCGACGACCGTCGAGTCGACCTTCTCCAGCACGTCGAGCACGTAGTCGAATTCGTCGGGTGTGGCTTCCAGCAGCCGCCGACGGATCTCCCCCACCGGTGACTCCACTGTCTTTTGGCCAGCTTCGCGCTGCAGGACCTGCAGCAGCCGGCGGCGGTATTCGCGGTGCAGCATGGCGACCGCGACCAGCCAAACGGCCAGTAAGGGGAGCGCCAGGTAGAGCAATCGGATCGCTTCGAAGCCACCGCGGCTATTGAGCAGCAGGAGCACCCCGACCCCGAGGGTCACCGCCGGACTGACCGTACCTTCGAGGCGAGCCTGGAAAACGAACTTCTCCTCCCCCTGCAGAGGCTGGTAGAGCACTTTGAACGCGCCGTCGAAGATCGCCTTGCGCAGTACCAGCCAGATCAGCTTGGTGACCGCGACGGTGAGAAAGAAGAGCTCGACCCCGATCGCCAGCGGATGGCTGGCGATGGCCAAAGTGATGGCGATCAGCAGGGCTACGGGCAAGGACACCAGGCCGAAGCGCACGCCGAACTGGCTCACCAGACGGCCCGACAGGAAGGTCTTGAACAGCAGCTCGAGGAACTTGACAACGCCGTAGAACTGGCCCATGAAGGCGGCCAGCGCCACGCCACTGGTGAACTGCTGCTCCACCTGGGCGAGGAAGCTCAGATCGATCAGGAAGAAAGTCAGGATCAAGACTACGACCAACAGCGCCATGAGCAGGAAGTAGCGGTCTCGGGTGAGCTGCCGGAGACTGCCCGAGTCGCGCTTCTTGTCGTCGGCGCTGCGGATCTCGAGCTCATCGTGAAACCGGCGCGCAATCTCACCCGCCGCCATGATCGACAAAGCGACACCGAAGGCGGCGAACAGGAGTAGATCCTCGAACTCGCGAATCAGCCGTGTCTTGGCCATCACCGGCACGAGAAAGAAGCCGGCGATCGACGACAGCACGCCGCCGGTCGACACCAGGTTGAACAGGCGCTTACCTTGGCGCAGATCGAACAGGCGTACCGCGATGCCCCAGTACTCCAGCTCCAACAAAGTCAACAGGGGGGCCAGGGCAACGAACATCAAAAAGACCGGCCAATTGGCGCTGCCAAGCCGGGCCGCAGCCCAGAAGGTGAGGATGAAGACCAGCACGAAGTAGAGCTGGTACAGCAGCAGCTTCTTGAACGGCAGCTCGCGCTCCAGGCGCGAGAAAACAGCCACCACGGCGTAGCCCACCAGAGCTGTCGCGATGTAGGCCCAGGGCAGATCCTCGACGTCGTAGCGTTCGAGGAAGAGGGCGTAGGCCGACGAGAAGAGGAAAGCGATGCAGATGCCGTTGAACAGCGAGTGGGCAAACAGCCAGGCGAAGCGTCCGTGCTCTCCCTTACGGATGCCCAGGTACTGTGTCCAGCGGATCAGAGATTGCATCGGCCAGGTCCTCGCCTCGACCCCCAGACCCATTGTATCGAGGTTGGCGCTCGCCGCGAGCGACGCCGAAGGCCAGCCCAGGCGCCCTCTGCCGAGGCGCCTGGGCGCCGTCAGGACCGGCCACCTCGCTCTCAGCTACCCCGCTCGATCGGGCCATGCCACCACCAGCCGGTCGCGGGGACCTCGCGCTGGCGCTCGAAGACGGTGCCGTCGCCGAGCGCCATGAAGTCGCCTTCGGTCTGCTTGAACCAGGTCAGCGACGACGGGCCGTGTGACGAGTAACGGATCGTCAGACCACCCAGGGTGGGATTGCCGAAGGTGATGCCCTCCTCCACCAGGGGCGGACGAACCTCGTCGATCGGAGTCCACTCCACCATGGCCGGATGGCTCCATTCGACCGCCGGATCGGCCGGTTGCCAGGCCAGGGCCTCGAGCACCCAGGGGTCGTCCCAATCCCCCGCCGCCCACAAGGAGAGAGTCAAGCTCTCCTGCTCGGCGATGGCGAGTAGAGTCGCTTCGCTACAGCGCCAGGTTTCGTACCTCGCTTTGTAACCACGGTCGCCGGTCGTGGTGACCAGTACCGTGCCGAAACGTGTGCCGAAGGTATCGAGAAGCTCGAAGATTCGGACCGGCATCACGCCGGGATCGAGCTGCGAAGAACCCATCTTCGGCAAGACCATACCCGAGGCGGTCAGCAGCAAGAAGACGGCTCCTTTCAAGGTCGTCGAAGTGCTTCGAATCCGAGGTCGGTGCGTCGATGTCATGGCTCAACCTCCCAGCTCGATGGGTCCGTGCCACCACCAGCCGATCGCCGGTGCCGTCTCCTGACGAGATTCAAAGATTCTGACCGGTTGCATATCGATCGGGACCTGGGTCAAACCATTGGTCGGACCCAGCAGAGTGAACAAAACGAGCCACCCAAGGATCTTGTGGTTGTACATACTGTTGCCTCCGTCGTGGCGCGCCTCGAAACCGGACGCGTCGTGGGGAGCCGAGGGTCGCCCCGTAACTTTGGCGGTCCGATCTCGTAGCACAGTGAATCGTTGACAAGTACCTTCGTCTTTGCTCCCCGAAAGGGGCAAAAGGAGTCGCACCGATGAGCCTGAGTGCCCTGCAAGCCGAGACTCTCGACGATGTCGTGCCCAATCGAGCTGCCTTGTGGTCGCTGGCCTACCAAGAGCTGCGGTTCGTGGCCCGGCGACAGCTTCGCGGCGGCGGCAATACCTTGCACGCCACCGCCTTGGTCCACGAGGCCTATCTGCGCCTGGCCCAGGACGGCCGGGTCACCGGCCGTGGGCGGTCCTATTTCTTCGCTGCTGCGGCCCAGGCGATGCGCCAGATCATCGTCGACCACGCGCGACGACGCTCGCGCGTCAAGCGTGGCGGCGGCGAGGTGCCATTGACCTTGCACACGAGAGACGCCGAGGTCGACGGCCTGGCGACCGATCTGCTGGCGCTGCACCAGGCCCTCGAAGGCCTGGAGAAGCTCAACCCACGCCAGGCACGGGTCGTCGAGTGCCGCTACTTTGGCGGTCTCAACGTCCTGGAGACCGCCGCCGCCCTCGACGTCGCGCCGCGCACGGTGAAGAGAGACTGGATGCTGGCCCGAGCTTGGCTCTTCCGCCAGCTCGCCAACAGCCATCAAGCCTGATGCAAACGAGTGAGTGGCAGCGAGTCGAGACTCTGTTCGGCCAGGCGGTCGCCATGGCCCCCGGCGCCCGCGAGCACTTTCTGATCGAGGCCTGCGGCGACGACACCGATCTGCACCGGGAGATCGCGTCCTTGTTGGCAGCGCACGTCGACGCCAACACCGATTTCCTCGACCAGCTCGATGGCCCAGCGATTGATCGCCTGGTCGACGTCCAACCGCCGCCCGAGCGCATCGGTGCCTGGCGAGTGGTCGAAGAGATCGGCCGCGGCGGTATGGGGGTGGTCTACCTCGCCCAGCGGGACGATGGCCAGTTCGAGCAACGTGCCGCCTTGAAGCTGATCAAGCGCGGCCAGCATTCGGACCATCTCCTCGCCCGATTCCTGCGCGAGCGCCAGATTCTGGCACGCATGGAGCACCCCGCCATCGCCCGCTTGCTCGACGGCGGTGTTACCGCCGAAGGCCGCCCCTGGTTCGCCCTGGACTACGTCGACGGCACACCGTTGACGAAACACTGCGAAGCGCATCGCCTCGATCTGCGGCAGCGCCTGCGACTCTTCCGCGACATCTGCTCGGCGGTCGAGTACGCCCATCGACGGCTGGTCATCCATCGCGACTTGAAGCCCTCGAACGTCCTCGTCGACACCGAGGGGCACATCAAGCTGCTCGACTTTGGCATCGCCAAGCTGCTCTACGACGACGATGAGGCGGGCGAAGCACCGACCCTGGTCGACGGACGCCCGATGACGCCGGGCTACGGTGCTCCGGAGCAATGGCTCGGCGGCCAAGTGACTACCGCCACCGACGTCTACTCCCTGGGCGTCATCCTCTACGAGCTGCTCTGCGGTGAGCGCCCCTTCAGCTCAGATCCACGGGAGTTTGCCCACCAGGTTCTATCCGCGGCACGCTCGGAACCGCCCAAGCTGTCGGCGATCGCAGCCAGAGCGGCGGAGACGACCATCGCGCCGCTCGATCAAACCCTGGGCAACGAGCTCGACGCCATCGCGGGCCGAGCGATCCGCAGCGAACCGGAGCGCCGCTACCCTTCGGCGGAAGCGCTGCGCGAGGACATCGAACGCTACCAACGCGGCGAGCCGGTGCGCGTCTGCGCCGATTCCTCCCGCTACCGAGCCAGGAAGTTTCTGCGCCGTCACCGCGCCGCCGTCGCGGCAGCTATCGTGGTCACCCTATCGCTGGTGATCGGCCTTGGCGCCGCCCTGTGGCAGGCCGGTGTCGCGGCGCAGCAGCGCGACATCGCACGCCAGGAATCGGAAGAGGCGCAGCAGGTCAAGAACTTCATCATCGATCTCTTCCGTGCCTCGGATCCGCGCGACCAGCAGGGCATCGAGCTCACCGCCAAGCAGCTCATCGAGCGTGGGCTCGAACGGGTGCGCTCCGACCACGAGGGTCGACCCGATCTGCGGGTGGAGCTGCTCACTGCGATCGGTGGGGTCGCCAAGCTGCTCGGCGACTATGAAGGCGCCAGCAAAATGTTCGAAGAAGCGCTGACCCTCGAGCTCGGGCCCGATCCACGCGATCGCTTACGGGTGGCCGCGGCGCTCAACGGCCTCGGCGAGACCTCGGCCTATCTGGGCACCGACGAGCGAGCCGAGGACGCCCATCGCCGAGCCCTCGCCATCCGGCTCGAATTCGCCGGTCCCGAGAGCCGCGAAGCCGCCAACTCGCATAACAACCTGGGGGTGGCATTGGCTCGGCAGCGCGAGCTCGATGAAGCGATCGAGCATTATCTGCAAGCCCTCGACATCCTTCGCCGATCGGCCGGCGAGGAGGCTCCTGTCACCCTCGAAACGTTGGGCAACCTGGCCACCGCCTATCGCTTGCAAGGCGATTTGCCCGAGGCCAAGCGCATCTTCGACCAGGTGATCGACAGCGCCGAACGGGCCGGTGGCCAGGATGCCCAGATGGCGGTGTACACGAGCGAGCTGGCGGCGATCGAAAGGCGGCTAGGCCACTACGCCGAGGCGGAGCGCCTGCTGCGGCAAAGCTACCAACTGTCGAGTCAGTTCTGGGGCGAGTCCCATCCCGGGACCCGCATCTCGATGAACAACCTCGCCATGGCGGCCCACGCCCTGGGCAATGATCGCCAGGCCGAGGCGTTGATGCGCAAAGTCCTGGCCTATGACCTGGAGCAATACGGCCCAGAGCATCGCTACGTGGCTCTCGGGCGCGACAACTTGGGCCGCATTCTGGTCGAGCTCGGACGCCTGGACGAAGCCCTGGCCCAGTTCGACACCAGTCAGCCGATTCAACGGCAGAACGCATCCCAGCACGCGCTGGCGATCCACCAGGCCAACCATGCCTTGGCGCGTCTCGCCGCCGACCAGATCGACCTCGCCCGGCAGCTGATCGATCGCGCGCTGGCCACCGAACGGCGCAACGAGCCGCTGCGAGAGGACCGGTTGGCGACCGCCCTCACGACCTCCGGCTTCGTGTCCTTACGCGCCGGCGACCTGCCACGAGCCGCGGCGGATCTCCACCAGGCAGCGGCCCTCTTTGCCACCGGGGTCCAGGCCCAGCACCCCCAAGCCGGTCTGATCCACCTCGGTCGCGGCGAGGTTTACCTGGCCCAAAATCAGTTGCGCGAAGCGCGCGCCGCCCTGGAGCACGCCGCGTCGATCTGGCGAGCGACCTTGCCGCAGTCCCATTGGCGCCACGCCAGCCTGAGCCTGGCGCTGGGCGAGTGCGAGATACGCGCCGGTAACGTCGAGGCCGGCCGCAAACTGGTCGACCAGGCTCTGGCGCAGCTGCGACGCGACCGAGGCGAAACCCATTGGCGCACTCTGGCCGCCGTTCGCCGCGCGGCCACGCTCAGCGCGGCCACGTTCAGCGTTGCCACAGGTAGGTAAACTTGACGATCACCTGGCGATCGCGCTGCTCGAGGTCACCGAGGCTGGGTGCATCCCAGGTCTGGTTGAAGACGACGAAAAGATCGGCCCCGGGCTTGTAGATCCAGTTGAAGCGCAGATTGGCAGCGAACAGCTGATCGAGGTCGTTGTACTGCAACAAGGTGTCGGCCCGCAGACGGGGGTTCCAGGCCAGGCTGAGACGCTGGCGTACGACGGTGGCGCTGAAGGCACCGCCCGGTAGCTCGACGTCGTTGTACTCCCAACCCGTCTCGGAGCGTAGGAAGCGGTTGGGGCGCACCCCGAGAGTGGCTTCGACGCTGAATCGATCGCCATCGAAGAAGCCGCTCCAGCGCACGCTGCCGTCGGCCGTGACGCGACGGCCTTCGTTGCTGGCAAAGCGTACGCCGTAGTCGTAGAAAGTGTAATCCCCCACCGGAATGACCACGCCATCAACGATCTCGAAAGGCTCGAACAAGCGCTCGAAGCTGCGTTCGACAAAGACGGTGAGGCGATCCTCGGAGTCGAAGCGGATGCCGAAGGGCTCGAGCTGGATTTCGGTCGACTCGGTCGTCCCGTCGCGCAAGGTGAAGACCTCGGCTTCGAGCTCGAAATTCAGATTGCGCAGCCAGGGCAGATCCGGCCGCGGCTCGTACTCCACCTCACCCGTGTAGCGCTTGACCCCACGCCGCCTGAGGAAGCCCATCTCGGGCTCGAAGCGCTCGCCGATCTCGACATAGCCACCGGAGGCGGACCAGATCGAGCCGCTCCACTCGATGCCGGCACCGGCCGCCCAATCGTCGCCACTGGCCAGATCGCTGTCGTCGGACTGGGCGAAGAAGCCGTTCACCGCCAGGCGATCCGTCGGCTTCCAATCGAAGTCGGCGCCGGCGACCCGGTTGGAGTCGTCACCGCTGCCCTCTCGATTGGTGACGATCAGACCGACACTGGAGCGCTGGCCGACATTGCGTTTGAGGCGCAAAGCACCCCAAGTATTGCTCGGCGTGCCCCCGCCACCGGCTGTCGATATGCCTTCCGTGTTGACACCGAGAACTCCCAGGTTCCAGGCACCGACCCGCCCGGTGAGGCGCAAGCCGGCTTCGATCGGCACCTCGCTGCCGTTCTCGCCGATGCCGATGCGGCGCGAGAAGAACACCTCGAGCAGCGGATTACCTCCCCCCGGATCGGAGCCGAAGGCGAAGATGCCCGAGTTCTCCAGGAAGAACTCGCGCTTCTCGGGAAAGAACAGCGAGAAACGGGTGAGGTTCACCCGGCTGTCGTCGACTTCGGTCTCGGCGAAATCGGTGTTGACCGTCAAGTCGAGAGAGAGGCCACGGGTCACCCCCCACTTGACGTCGAGCCCGGCGTCGAAATCGTCGCTACCTTCCTGCCCTGCAGCCGAGGTGTCGCTGTCACTCGCCACCAGGAACGGCTTGACGTTCAGATTGAGCCCCGGTTGCACCCCGCTGATACCGACCAAGGAGCCGTAAAGCGAGACCCGGAAGAGGTCGGCCTCGAGCCCGATCGGAGCCCAGAAAGCTTGCTCGTTTTTGTGCCGAATCTGCCGCCTGACGTTGAAGCCCCAGGCCTCAGCGTGGGGATCGAAGCGCAGGGTCGAGAAGGGAATCGCCATCTCCGCCACCCAACCCTCCGCGGTCCGCCGAGAGGCGACGTCCCACACCCCATCCCACTCGAAATTGGTGTCGCGCCCCTCGTCGGTCACCAGCGAATCGGTGCGCGCTCCGACAGGGTTGGTCTCGAAGAAGTAGGTGTTGCGGTCGTCGTCGAAGGTGTCCAGCAGCACGATGACCGAATCGTCGCGGAAGAGTCCGCCGTCGCGCTGCATCTCGCGCGCGATGATCGCTTCCGGATCGGCGTCGAAGGCGAGGATGCCGATGTAGAGCGTCTTCTCGTCGAAGACCACTCGCACCTCGGTGCGCTCGCTCGCCGGCACCCCGGGCTCGGGCTCGCGCTGGGTGAAGCCGCTGGCCACCGCGGCCTGCCGCCAAGCCGACTCGTCCAGTCGGCCATCGAGGGCGATCGGCTCGGCCAGTCGGGAGGCTTCGAGGCGATAAGCTTCAGCCGGTGCGGGCGAGTTGGCCTCGGCACCAAGAGCCGAGGGCTGGGCCAGGGCGACCGCCAAGGCGACCACCGAGGCAACGGAGCCGAGTCGTTCTCGTGCGCCAGAAAACACCGCCGCATTCTATCCATGCCAGCTAGATAACCACAACCTCATCCGATACGGACGCCGTGCCTTTCGGTGAGTGCGAGCTCACAGATCCTCGTGATGCCAGCTAGCAAGGGGTCGAGTTGCTCGAGAGGTTGCGCGGATGTCACACCAAAGGAGAACCGCGCGTCGGGGAGTTGCGGAAACCGGTTGTGAGGTAATGGCAGCAGGTCGCCGGCGGCAGTGCGAACGGAGCGCACGCCAGGCCTGATCTCGCGGGTCAAGAGCTCTCGTTCCTCAGCCGGCAGAGTGACCACGATCTCGGACTCTCGATTGACCGCCACGATCCAGCTGCCAAAGTCGTAGAGCGGCAAAGGCTCGCCTGCCTCGTTGAGCCGAATGAGCTCAATAGAGGTTTCTCCCTCGCGCGAAACCTCGAGCGCCGGGACCCACAACGCCTCGAGGTCAGATCGGAGCTGGCAGAGCTCGCCGAGAAAGGATGGCACTTCGGATAGCTCGTAGCGGGCTTCTGCACCCGACCGATAACGCATGAGCAGAGGAAAGCGGCATCCCCGCACCCCCTGCTCGAGATAAACGATCACGAGATTCTGCAGGCCCCAGACTTGGCTCGTGTGGCAGGAGAAGCCCCGTTCCGGCTCGAAGGGCGCTTCGAGATCGATAGATAGTCCCACTCTCAGTCGCCATAGTACCGGTCGAAGAGCGCGGCCAAGGCTTCGCGGTTGACGTTCTTCGAGCGACTGACGACCCAGCGGCTCGAGCGGGTGCGCTCGAACGCAGCGTACCAGCCGTGAACTACCTGGTCCTTCGCCCGATAGGCGAGGAGGCTACCGCGACCGCTCGAGGCAGAGTCGGAGGAGAGCCAGAAGAACCAAGCGTCGGCGCTGATGTCGAGGATGCGCGGTTCGGCCTTGGGTTCGGTCCGGCGGCGATCTGCCGGATGGATGGTGACCGGCTTGGACGGTCGGCCGATCGAGCCGTCGCCACAGTGGAAATGCTGTTGTTGAACGATACGACTCGGGGTGAAGGGCGGCACGGTCGTCTCGGCTCCGGAGCTCCAGACGCCCTGGGTCACGGTGGGCAGAGCGATAGGTCCAAACAGTGACGCGGTGTCGAGCGGCTCAGTGCCGGCGAAGCCGAGCCACTTCCAGTCGAACCAATTGTCGATCCGCACCAGGAACAGATCGTGCGGCCGATGCCGGGTAGCAACCTGCTCGATGAAATGATCCAGCAGTCCATAGAAGTCCGGATCGTCGGCGAAGTATCTCAGGAGGACCATCTCGATCACGGCTCCTCAGGCCGAGAGGGATTCCCCGAGGAGGCTTCTCCGAAACCATGCAAAAACCGGCAAGCGCATCATAAGAAGAGTATCAACCCTGCCGAGCGCGATTGTAATGCGGGTCGAAAGGTTCGAGTGATCTGATCACTTTTCAGCCCTATCGAAGCCAAGAGACCGGCTCGTCGGCCGTGCTCCGGGATGCCCGGGCCGCGACATGGAGCCGCCGGGAGACCCACCATGCAGCTCACCCTCTTCCAAAACCTGATCGCCAAACTCGAGCTCAGCCTGCCGGGCCTTTTGCCCGCCCTGGAGTCGATCGAGCAGACGGTGCCTTTGACTTCTCGACTCCTGCTCGGCGTCACACTGCTCGCAGGCCTCGGCCTGCTAAGGCACCTCCGCGAGTCGAAGCTTCAGGGTGCCACTGTTCCGGCCAAATTCAGGTAGAGGTGAAACCCGTCCTCGTTCTTGACCGCGCCAAAGAAGGCCGAGAAGGGTTCGATACCGAACTCGGTGAACTGAAAAGTGCCTAGCGCCTCGACCTTCAAGATGGCACCCTCGAGCTCGTAACGTGCTGCCACCGTCTTCTCGACGTTTTGACCGTGGACATTGAACCGAAGTTTGGCTGAGTAGGGAAACTCGACTCCGCCGTGGGTCGAGGCGCCCTCTTCGAGGCGAGTGACCTCGGCGGAGATGCGGGGAAACTTCGCGGCATCGAGCTGGTCGTCGCTGAGCATCGACTTGCGAATCTTCTGCCGGTCCTTGTCCGCGATCTCAGTGAACGGCTCGTCCAGAATCCCTAGCGTCTCTAGCCGGGGATACCAGGTCTGCTCGAGATCCCAGGGATCGACCGCTAGCTGCTCGGCGGCGAAATCGAGCCGGAAGCTCGCGTTCATAGGCTCTGCCGGATCGAAGCTGAGCTTGGCCTCGGAGACCGGAGCCGCGATCAGGTGATTGTGCGCCTTCTTGGCCGCAATGCCGGCCTTGTGGGTGATCACCGCCAGGACCGATTCGGCGGGATCGAGCTCGACCTCTCCCGCGGCGAGGCTTGGGCTGAAGGCCAAAGCCAGGACAACGAGCAAATGGATGATTTTCATGATGCTATAAGTCTATCGCACCTAACCCGCGACGCTGCGCAGGACCTCGACCGGCCGCTTGCGCAAGGCGCCGCCACTGGCGGCAAGGCCGGAGGCGACCGCCAGAGCCACGGTCGCACCCACGGAAGCAACCAGCCACAAGGGCTCGGTTTGCCAGGTGACCTCCATGCCACGGGTGACGACGAAGTAGGCCAGCACCGCACCACCTGCCGTGCCGATAACGCCGGCGACGAGGCCCATCAAGGCATACTCCGTAGCAAAGCTCGCCACCACCTGACGGCGGGTCATGCCGAGGGTCTTGAGCAGGGCCACCTCGGCCCCGCGGCGGATCGAGCCGGCACTGACCGCCCCGGCCAGGATCGCCAGGCCAGCCAGCACCGTCAGTCCACCGAGCAAGCGCACCCCGAGAGACAGGCGTTCGAGCAGGGTGGCGATCTTCTCGAGCACCTCACGGGTACGGATCATGGTGACGTTGGGAAACGCCGCCGCCAGGGCGTCCTGCACCTCTTGCTCGCCGCCGCGCGGTAGCCGGGCCGCTGCCAGCCGACTTTGCGGCGCCGCCTCGAGGACGCCGGGCTCGACCACGAGGAAGAAGTTGATGCCGAAGGTGCCCCAATCGACCCGACGCAGGCTGGTGACCTTCAGATCGAGCTCGACCCCCTGGATATCGAGGGTGACAACCGAGCCGATATCGACCCCCAAGCCGCGAGCGAACTCTTCTTCGACGCTGATCTCGGCCGCTTGCGGGTCGCTCCACGGGCTGGCCGATGCCTCGCCGGCAGCGGGGCCAGCGATAATCTCGTTGTCGGCCGGCAGGGTCTCGAGGTAGGTCAGGCGCTGCTCGCGGCGCAGGGTCCAGCCTTCACGAGCGTCGCCGCCCGGGGGCCCGCCCTCACGCCGCGATGCCGCCTCACGCCGCTCCTCGGCTCGCCCCCTCTCGCCGCTGCGGCCACCGCGTCGCTGGGGTCCGTCGCCGATCTCGGCCTGGATCTCTTCCGACCGGCGGCCGTCGACCGCGGCGATCCGCGCCATCACCATCGGCACCGAGTCGATGCTGCCACTCTGCTGCTCACGCAATAGGGCTTCCACGCCGGGCCATTGATCCGGCTGGATGTCGATCAGGAAAGCGGTCGGCGCATCGCGGGGGAATTCCCTCGCCAACTCGGCGCTCAAAGCACGCTCGACCAGGAACATGCCGAGCAGTGCGACCACTCCGACGCCGAGGGCGACGATGCCACCGACGGTCGAGCTCCCCGGGCGCTCCAGAGCCGCCAACCCTTGGCGCAGCCAGAGCCTGGCGTGGGATCGCGGCCGGGTCGCCAGGCGAGTGAGTCCGACCGCGGCCAGGGCGAGGATCACCGCCACCACCAGCAAGCCACCAGTGAACAGGGCGCCACGCAGCCATGAGCCGGCTTGCCATGCGGCGAGGGCAGTACAACTGGCCAGGAGTGTCACCACTGTGCCCCCCAGGGCGAGTCGGCTCGGTGGCAGCGGGCTGGTGTCGCGGCGCAGCACCCGAACCGGCGGCACCCGCCGTGCCGCGGCCAGGGGCGGCAAGCTGGAGAGCAACGCCACACCGATCCCGAGAACCAGCCCGCGCGCCAGGGCCCAGGGTTGGATGAGCTCGAGACCCGCGACCGGTAGAGTGTCGGCCAAGAGACGCGTGGCGGCGAATTGCACCGCTACCCCCAACGCGACGCCAGCCAAGCTGCCGAGAAGGCCCAATGCAACCGTCTGGCCGAGGTAGAGCCACAACACCTCGCGCGGCCGATACCCCAGGCATTTGAGCACCGCGATGGCGTCCATCCTGCCAGCCAGCCAAGCGCGCACCGTCTGCGCCACCCCCAAACCGCCGATGAGCAACGACAACAGCGCCGCCAAAGCCAAGTAGCGGCCGGTGCGTTCGAGGCCGCGGCGCATTGACGGCTGCGCTTCGGTGAAAGTCTCCACCCGGTGCCGCCCGTCGGCGACCAATTGCGCGTCGATCTCCTCGGCGATCGCTTCTAGATCTGCCTGGCGCTCCGCCGGCAGCCGCACCAGGACTTTGTAATTCACCCGGCTGCCGAGACGCACCAAACCGGCACGCTCGAGCCCTGCGTGGGAGACAAAGAGCCGCGGCCCCATGGTGATCCGCCCGGCGATGCGATCCGGCTCACTGAGCACCGTACCGGCGATCCGGAAGCTGGCGCCGCCGATCTTCAGCGAGTCGCCAACCGCCAGTTGCAGGCGCCCCAGAATCTCCGGCGCCACCACCGCGCTCGTGGCGTCGAGCAACCCGTCGATCGGCCCTGGCGGTTCGAGCTCCAGGTCGCCGTAGAAGGGATACAGTCCTTCGAGGCTCTTGAGCTCCACCAACACGCTACGCGGCGGGTCGGAGCCCGCGGATGGCGCATCGGCTGCCACAAGGGTCAGCATCTCGCGCACGCCGGTGCGCTCGGCGCCGCCGATGCGGTCGATCGCCTCGTGCACCTCTTGCGGAATCGGCCGCCGACCACGCACCGAGAGGTCCGCCGCCAGGAGTGTCTTGGCCTCACGCCGAATCCCCTGCTCCAGCCCGGCGGAAAGCCCCGCCACCGCCGTCACCGAAGCAACCCCGGCCGCCAGGCAGGCAACGAAGAAAACGATTCGTCCGCGGCTACCGCGCGACTCACGCAGTAGGTGGCGCCAGAAGGTTCTCGGACTCATCCCACCAGTACCTCTGCCGGCACAGGAGCCACCGACTCCACGCTTTCCTCCCCATCGGGGAAACGCTCCTGACGCTCGATTCGGCCGTCCCGCAGATGGATAGCGCGGTCGCTCAGGCGAGCGACCGAGGTGTCGTGGGTCACCAGCACCAGGGTGGTGCCGGCCTGGCGCTGCAGATCGGTCAGGAGCTTCAGGATGCGCTGGCCGGTGGCACTATCCAGATTGCCGGTCGGCTCGTCGGCGAGCAGGATCGGCGGTCGGGTGGCGAAGGCACGCGCCAGGGCGATGCGCTGCTGCTCGCCGCCGGAGAGCTGCACCGGGTAGTGGTGGCCGCGCTCCCCGAGGCCGACCTGCTCCAGCAGCTCGTCGGCCCGGAGCCCAGCGTCGGACGCACCGGCCAGCTCCAGAGGCAGGAGGATGTTCTCCCGCGCCGTCTGGTTGGCCAGTAGCTGGAAGTTCTGGAACACAAAGCCCAGCTTGCGCCGCCGCAGCCGCGCCAGGCGATCTTCCGACAGATCGTGGATCGCCTCGCCGTCGAGCAGGATCTCGCCCTCCGTTGGGCGGTCGAGACCCGCCATCAACGCCAACAGGGTCGACTTACCGCTACCCGAGGGTCCGAGGATCGCCACCGAGTCGCCTCGGGCGATCTCCAAGTCTATTCCGTCGAGAATCGTCAACATCCGGCCGCCGGACGGCAGGCGATGAGTCAGGCGACGGATTTCGATACAAGGTGTTTGGGTCATGGTCTTTCTACGATAGTGAATAAAATGCTGTTGCATGAACCTTCGTGCCCTACAAGCTTTCGGTTTGGCCCTCGCGCTCACCGCCTGTGGCGGCTCGAGCGAGCCCGTTCAGCAGCCCGGCAATCAGGCCGCGCCCCAGGCCACCGCCACCCCATCCGCCACCGCCGATCCTGCAACCCAGGTCATGGACGAGCACAATCTCGAAGAACACACGCTCATCGTCTTCCTCGGCGACAGCCTCACTGCCGGCTTCGGCCTCGACGAGGCCCAGGCCTTCCCCGCCCTCGTCGCCAACCAGCTCCAAGAGGCCGGCCACACCGTCCGCGTCGTCAACGCCGGCATCTCCGGCGATACCACCGCCGGCGGCCTCGCCCGCCTCGACTGGCTACTGAGCCAGAACCCCGACATCCTCTTCGTCGGCCTGGGCGGCAACGACGGCCTGCGCGGCGTCCCGCTGGAAAGCTCCGAGGCCACCCTACGCGCCATCTTAGAACGAGCCCAGGCCCGCGACATCAGCCTCCTCTTGGCCGGCATGCTCATCCCGCCGAACTACGGCGCCGACTACACCGAGCACTTCGCCGGTATCTATCCCCGGCTCGCCGAGGAGCTCGGCGTCCCTTTGATTCCTTTCCTGCTCGAAGGGGTCGCCGCCCAGCCGGAGCTCAACCTTCCCGACGGTATTCACCCCAACGTGGAAGGGCAGAAGATTGTGGCGGCGACGGTACTCGAGTATCTGGCGCCGATTGTTGCGGAGGTAGGTGGGGAAAAATCAACGAGTGGCAGCTAGCGCTCGTCGGTCGAATCTCTCAAGCGAAGGGATCGACCACCTCGACTCGCGCGTCGCCGAAGTCGTCTCGATTCTCGGTAACGACCGTGCCTAGCCGGAGGCGGTCTCCCCTGTCGGTCGACGAAAGGTGGACGGCGCCCGCCCGGTCTCGCGGAGGAAGACCCGGCGCAGACCCGCCGGCTCGTGATAGCCGACTCGATCGGCGATGTGCTCGATTGGCAAGTCGGTGCTCTCCAGCAAGTGGATGGCGTGCTCGATGCGTAGCTTCTGGATAAAACCGAGCGGCGACAGACCGAGGGATTCTTGGCAACGGCGTGCCAAGGTTCGGGGACTGACGGCAACGGCTGCAGCCAGGTCGGCGACCCGCAAAGGCTGGCCGATATTCGCCCTGACCCAGGCTTCGGCTCGCAGCACTTCCGGGTGTCGCCGGCTCAAGTGATCTGACGCCATGTAGCGTCCTTGAGAGATCCTCTCGTCGAGCAGCAGGTGCCGGGCAACGTGATCGGCCGCGGCGGGGCCGCCAATCTCGCTCAGCACCCGCAAAGCCAAGTCCGTATGGGCGAGCGCCGCGCCGGCGCAGGTGATGCCCTCTTGGTGGGTCACCATCATGTGGGCCTGCAGGTCGACCGAGGGGTACCGTCGGCGAAAGTCGTCCGCCAGCCACCAACTGGTCGTGGCCTGAAGGCCGTCGAGCAGGCCGGCCTCGGCGAGCAGGAAGGTCGCCGTGCAGCCCGACGCCACGGCACCGCCCCGCCGCCTGACCCGGCGCAACCAACCCATGGTGGAGCGCGACGTTGGTTTGGCGAGATATTCGAGGACAGCCTCCTCGCTCTCACCTTCGGGCAAGCTGAACCCCGGAACCAGCACCAAGTCCGCGTCTTCCGCGCTGCGCAAGGCGCCCTGCGGGGCAACCCGCAAACCTCCAGCGGTGTGAACCGGACGGCCACCGACAGTCGTCAGCTCGACCTGGTATTCCGCCGCAGCGGCTTTCCGGCCCGTGGCGAGCACATCTCGGGTGATCGTCAGAGCCGAATCAAAGACCTGGGGCAACGCCAGGATACAAACGCGTCGCATCGCCGGATGATGGGCCTCTCGTGCTCCTTTGTCAATCGGCAATTCGCGCCACGATGGCGAAACTGTACCGATCCTTGTCAGCTTCGGTTCTGGCCAAGGGCGGCGCTGAGGGAAAGACTCTGAAGGTCGAGATCACACAAGACTCTAGGAGGTCCCAACCATGTCTTTCGACCGTTTCAAACTCTTGATCCTTCTCGTCGCCGCGACCCTGACCTTCACGGCAACGGCCGATGAGGCAACGCTGGGCGATGCACACGCCGAAGTCCAAGCCGCCTCCCAGGCTTGGATCGATGCGTTCAATCGTGGCGACTATCGCGCCTGTGCCGCCGGATACACGGAAGAGGCTTCGATGCAGGGGCGTCCGCTGGCAAACCTCGAGGGCAGGGCTGCCATCGAGGACTTCTGGAAAGGCGTTCTGGCACAGAATCCGGGGCAACTGAGCTACGAGGATCCAAAGATCCACGTCCTCGACGAGAACACGGCGGTGCTGTCGGCGCGGTGGACCATGACCCGCCTCGGCCGCGGAATCATCACCCTCGAGAGATGGCAAAAACAGAGCGATGGCGCCTGGCTTCTGAGCGAGGACATTTTCGAGATCTCCGAGTCCTTCGTGCCCCAACCCGCGACGGCGTCCGAATAAGCCGCACGGCCTCGCTATACCACACGCGGTCCCTTGATCCACCGATGACCGATGACACGCGGGAACCTTGCCCGCGTGATATCTTGCTCTCTACAGTCGCGACAAGGTGGGAGCAAGAGAGCTTGGCGGAACCTTCGGGTGAGATCACCGATCTTCTGATCGCCTGGAGCCAGGGTGACGAGGCGTCGCACGCTCAGCTCATGCCGCTGGTCTACGAGCGGCTGAAGCGGTTGGCGGGAAGCTTCCTACGGGCCGAGCGCGGCGACCATACGTTGCAGACCACGGCGTTGGTTCACGAAGCCTACCTACGCCTGGTTCGGCAAGACCGGGTGGTGTGGCGAGACCGGGCGCACTTTCTTGCCATCGCCGGCCAGATGATGCGCCGCATTTTGGTCGACCACGCTCGCCGGATGGCTCGGCCCAAACATGGGGGCGACGTACTGCGCCTGCCCCTCGACAGCCTGGAGAACGTGACCCTCGACAGGCCCAGGGAGGTGCTGGCTCTCGACGAAGCCCTCCAAGCCCTGGCCAAGCACGATCCGGCTCTGGTCCAGGTCGTCGAGCTGCGCTTCTTCGGCGGGCTGACCAAGGAGGAAGCAGCGGCGGTGCTGGGGATCGGCACCACCACGGTGACTCGCCGCTTGCGCGCCGCTAAGGCCTGGCTGCACAAATACCTGGTCGAAGGCAAGGTGATCGATCTCTGAATCACCGCTGGATGACGGAGGGCTAGGGATGGGTGAGGAGCGCTGGCAGCGGATGATGGAAATCTTCGATCGGGTCACACCCCTACCGCCCCCGGATCGTGAGGCCGCCCTGCGTCAGGCTTGCGGCGACGACACTCCCCTTCGCCAAGCGGTCGCGGCGCTGCTCGAGGGCGACGAAGAAGCGGCGACGAGTTTTCTTGCTGACCCATCCACAGAGACTCTCCTGCCTGAGTCGCCCCCACCGTCCAGCGGACACCTCGGTCCGTACCGCTTACTCGAGGTACTCGGCGAAGGCGGCATGGGCACCGTCTTCCTCGCCGAGCGCGACGACGGCGCCTTCGAGCGCCAGGTGGCGATCAAGCTGATTCGCCGCGGCATGGAGAGCACCGAGACACTGCGCCGGCACCGAGCAGAGCGGCAGATCCTGGCAGGTCTCGATCACCCCGCCATAGCTCGCTTGCTCGACGCCGGCTCGACACCCGAAGGCTCGCCCTATTTCGTCATGGAGGCAGTCGACGGTGTGCCGATCGATCGTTTCAGCGAGACTGTCTCGATCAATCAGCGCATCGCACTCTTCCTCGAAGTCTGCCACGCGGTCGACACAGCGCATCGCAACCTGATCGTGCACCGCGATCTCAAGCCGTCCAACATCCTGGTCACCGCGGAGGGCCAGCCCAAGGTGCTCGATTTCGGTATCGCCAAGTGGCTCGAACCCGAAGCCCAGCCGGACGCAGTCGACACCACCGCCAGTTGGCATAGGCTCTTGACCCCGACCCATGCCAGCCCAGAACAGGTGAGCGGCCAACCGTTGACCTTCGCGTCGGACGTCTACTCCCTGGGCGTCGTGCTCTACCAGTTACTGGCCGGGGAGTTGCCTTTCCGATTCAACGGCCAAGCCTTGGTCGAGATCGAGCGTCGGCTGCACACCGAGGCGCCACCCACGCCGAGTTCCCGCTGCAGCGATGCGGTGCAGGCCCGTCGACTACGCGGCGATCTCGACCAGATCGTGCTGAAAGCATTGCGGGTCGATGTCGAGGCGCGCTATCGCTCGGCGGCGCGGCTGGCCGAAGACCTGGAGCGCTGGCAGAAAGGCCTGCCAGTCCTGGCCCGGCAGGGCAATCTGCGCTATCGCTTGGGCAAGCTGCTGCGCCGTCACCGCCGCACAGCCGCCGCAGCGGTCGTGGCTCTCGCCACGCTCTTTGCTTTCGCCACCGATCGCGCCCTTCAGAGCGCTCGACTCGAGCAAGCCTTGGAGCTCACCGAGCAGGAACGCGACAGGGCACAGCAAGAGCGTGACGCCAAGA
>JBCCGX010000025.1:0-22783 GCA_039029035.1 Acidobacteriota bacterium
CTGTCGAAGCCGCACGGCAGGGGGCGCGGGTGCGGCTGCGGGCCGTACTGATGACCGCCGCGACAGACATCATCGGCTTTCTCCCGATGGCACTGGCAACCAGCGCCGGGGCCGAGGTGCAACGGCCGCTAGCAACCGTCGTCGTCGGGGGTCTGGTCACTTCCTCGTTGCTGACCCTGCTGGTCCTACCCGCAGTGTACTCTCGGTTCGCAGGTCCACCGCGACACCGCTAGAAGCAGTGGATCGATAACCAGCCGCTACGATCAACGAGCTCAGGACTTGATGCCCACCAGCCCGAAGTCACGGCTACCGAAGAGCAGGTCATCCAAGATGTCGCGGAGACGATTGACCTGGTCGGCGAGTAGCCGCTGGTCCTCGGGCAGGCGCGAGATGTCGATCTCGGGCAGACGCTCGGCGTCGGGGAAGGGGTGCAGGTCGATGCGGTGGACGGGCTCGAAGCCGGCTTCGCGGAAAGTCACTTCCAGGCTCGCCGGGTGGACCGGTCGCTTGTGGGTCGGGTCGACCCAGAAGTTGCGCGCCGACATGACCACCGACAGTGGGCTCGGGGTTTCGAGAATCAGTACGCCGCCACGACGCAGGGCGCGCCAGGCCAGGCGGACCAGACGCTCGAGGGAGTCTGCCGGCAGATGCTCGACGACGTGGAACGACACCACACCACCGAGAGAGCCTTCCTCCACGCGCGACAGGACTTCGAACAGATCGCCCTGTTCAGCGGGCAAGCCATTCTCGTTGCAGCGCGCCACCATTTCGCTCGACGAGTCGACGCCGCGCGCTTCGAGGCCGTGGCCGATGAACAGCCGTAGCGCCTCGCCGCGGCCACAACCCAGGTCGAGCACTTCGCCCTTGCCTTCGAGATAGGGCAGATAGGTCGAGATGCGCTCGGTTATCTCTTCTTCGGAGCCCCGGTGACGCTTCTCGAGCTCGACATAAGTCTGCTCGGTCTGGGTCTCGGTCAGGGCCTGGGGCTGATCGGCACCGGTGGTGGCGATGAAGGCCCCGAGGCGATGCCATAGATCTTTGGTCTCACGCCGGTAGCGGTCCAGCTTCTGATCGACGCGGGCAAACAACGCATCGTTGTGGCGCATCACGTCGTTGAGGCCGATCGCGGTCCGTGCATCGAGTTTCTCGAGCAGGCGGGCGTGCGCCTCGATAGCGCTCTGGAACTCCGCCGCTTGCCGGGTGACGGTCTCGAGCAGGATCAGATTGTAGGTTCGCTGGCGATCCCACAGATCGTTCAGTGGAAACTTGACGATCGGACGCAGGAAACGCTTCAGGATGGTGACCAAACGCCCCGCTACACCGCGGCGATGGCTGCCGAGAGGAAACTCACGGTCGGCGGTCCACAGCCAAGCCCAATGCGACAGGTCTCGGGTCGGCTCGCCGACGAAAAGGTCGATCGATGGCTCGGCCGCCTCTTCACGGGCTGCCCGTTCTTGCTGGTCGTCTTGCACGAAGTCACTCGATTCAATTTACGGCCGGTCGATTCGCCGGCTGCCAAGGGCGCCGGGGCGGAGTTTGCGGATGATAACCGAGTTCTCAGACCCGTGGGCCCTCGGCCAAAGCCGCACCTGATGCCGAACACCGGACGGACTCGCTGAGCTTGCACCGCAGAGCACCCGAGATGCATGCGAGGTCCAGAACCTCGTCGACTGCCCCGAGGGCAATCGCTTCTTTGGGCATGCCGAAAACCACACAACTGGCCTCGTTCTGGGCCAGGGTCAGCGCACCGGCCTGCCTCATCTCCAGCAAGCCCTGGGCTCCGTCGTCGCCCATCCCGGTCAAGACGACGCCGACGGCGTGAGGCCCTGCCACCTGGGCGACGGAGCGGAACAACACGTCGACGCTGGGGCGATGGCGACGGACCAACGCCCCATTGACCACCCGCACCGCGTGGCCACGACCGTGGCGAACCACTATCAGATGACGATCGCCGGGAGCGATCAAAGCTCGACCTTGCAGCACTCGATCACCGTCTACAGCTTCCTTGACTTCGATCAGACAATCCTGATCCAGGCGGCGGGCAAAGGCCGCGGTGAACAACTCCGGCATATGCTGCACGATAACCAAACCAGGGCAGGTTTCAGGCAGGGTTTGTAAAATCTGCCGCAGAGCGTCTGTCCCGCCCGTCGAAGCCCCCAAGGCGATGATCCTTTCGGACGATGCGGTTGCGGATCGACCGGGCTTTCGCGGAAGAACCGCATCGGCGGTCAGGCGCGGCGTGGGCGACACCGATCGTCTCCCTGGGCGAGCGTGCGCCGCTGCCCGGATCGTGTCCATCAGAATCACCGATTTGTCGTGTAGAAAATCACGCACCCCAAGCTTGGGTTTGGCCAAGACCTCGACCGCACCCTCTTCCAGGGCGCGGAGCGCGTTGTCCGTGCCCTCGGCAGCATAACCGGAGCATACGACGACAGGAATCGGACTCTGCTGCATGACCCGACGAAGAAACGTCAGGCCATCCATGCGCGGCATCTCGAGGTCGAGCAGGATCACGTCCGGCCGGCGCTGAGACATCTTCCGCAAGGCAATCAGCGGATCTGCCGCGACGGCGACTTCCATATCGCTTTGCTGGCCGATCAGGCCTGACATGAACTGGCGTACGACAGCGGAGTCGTCGACCACCAAAACCCGAATCCGTCCTGCCGCGACGCGCTCGTCGTCCACCCTAGCCCTCCCTAGCTCGGACCGCGGGCGACCGAGAGTCGTCGCTTGACGCGCTTGCTGGAAGAGCGGTCGGCAGCGAGCCAGGTGTCGAAGGTGTCATCCGTCGCGCGAACATAGGCGTTCGGCCCGACGCTGCTCACCCGCCCGGTCAGCTCACTCAAGCTCTCGGCATGACCGAGAAAGAGGACACCACCGGGCGCCAGATGATCGAGCAGGCGATCGACCGCTCGAAGCCGCGACGGGCCATCGAAATAGATCAGGACGTTGCGACAGAAAATCAGCTCGAACTGGCCGAGATTCGGCGCAATATCGAGGTGAAGGTTGAGTTGATCGAACCGCACCATGGAGCGAATCTCCGGGCTCGCTTTCATCCAACCATTTTGACTCCGGGTACCGCGCAACATGAACTGCCGCAGGTAGCTCGACGGGATTTCCGCCGATTTCTCGATCGGCCACAACGCCGCCCGTGCCAGAGAGAGGGCTTCTGTCGAAAGATCTGTCGCCAAGATCTGATTCTGCCAGTCAGGCAAGACTCGGAGCAACAACATGGCGAGCGAGTACGGCTCCTCACCGGTGGAGCAACCGGCACTCCAAACCCTCAAACCGGGCGATCGGCGGCCCCTGATCGTGCGCCAGTGCGGCAACAGCCTTTGCTCGAGAAACTCGAACTGCCTGGGCTCCCGAAAGAAACGTGTCTCGTTGGTCGAGATGCAGTCCAGCATCCGCTGGCGCTCGGCTGAATCGCCTCGCACCAGGCGGTAATAGCTCGAGAACGACTTCGAGCCCGTGGCCCGTAAGCGGCGTCGCAAGCGCGCTACCAGAAGGTCCTTCTTGAAGGGTCCGAGAGCGATCCCGGCCTCGCGATAGATCATGTTGCGCAGCCGCTCGAATTCGGCCTCGGTCAGAGGGCTGAGTGCCTCGCCGACACCAGGTACCAGCCGGCCTGTGGCGGCCGATAACCCACCCATGGGTCGGCTAGGTCTGGCGCGAGTTCGTTTGGCGGGACCCGACGATGAGAAGACTCTTGGCGCAGACAAGGCTCAGAACCTCTTGAAATCGGGATCGGAATCGTAGGCCGGAAGATGAGTCTCCCTATCCAGCTCTCTGAGACGCCCCGGTTCCTCGTCCTCAGCCACCGACTGACCTGTCGCCGGTGCGGCCTCATCCGACCCAGCCCCGAGACTGGCGCCCGGGCTCGAGGGTTGGTTATCCGTCACCGTCTCACGGGTGACTCGTTGACGCAGATGTCGGGCCTGGTCGGCCAGCTGTTCGGCGGTCCCCGAGAGCTCTTCTGCCGCCGAAGCGTTCTGCTGAGTCACCTGATCCACACGCGCGATCGCCCGGTTGATCTGCGCTACCCCTGAGGCCTGTTCATCCGACGCTGCCGCGACTTCCTGCACCAGCTCTGCCGTCTTGCGGATCGCCGGGACCAACTCGGCGAGGGCCGTGGCCGAGCGCTCCGCCACCTCGACACTCGATGAAGCCAGCTGGCTGATTTCCTTGGCCGCCTGCCTGCTGCGTTCGGCCAGCTTGCGAACTTCGGTCGCCACCACCGCGAAACCACGCCCATGCTCGCCCGCCCGAGCCGCCTCGATCGCCGCGTTGAGCGCCAGGAGGTTGGTCTGGTAGGCGATCTCCTCGACGATCGAAGTCTTCTCGGCGATCGAGCGGATCATTTCTGCGGTTTCACTCGCCATCTCGCCGCTAGCTTCCGCCTGGTCGGCTCCCCGAATCGCCATTCGCTCCATGTCCCGACTATTCTCGGCGTTGTGCGTAATCGAAGCGGTCATCTCTTCCAGGCTCGAGGTCGTCTCTTCCACCGAAGCAGCCTGCGCGCTGGTGCCTCGGGCCAGGTTGTTGGCGGTCGCCGAGACCTGGCTCGAGGCCGAGCTCAGGGTCGTGACTCCGCCAACCAACTCGCCGAGCGTTTTCTTGCGACGGGCGACCAAGCTGCGCATCGTATCCAGCAGGTGGCCCGCTTCACCGCTGGCCCGGCGCTCGATCGCGACATCGACCTCGCCCGAGGCCAGCCGCTCGACCGCGCCGATGGTGTCTCGAATCGGCCTGACCAACGACTCGGCCAATCCGATGGCCAGTGCCAGGGCCAGAATCGCCGCGGCGGTCGCGATCAGAAAGAGACGCTGCCTTTGCTTGGCAATCGGCGCGAAGATCTCTGATGTCGGATAGCTCAGAATGACATTCCAACCGAGGCTGGGATAGCGCGGATGCCCTTCCGATCGAGCCGCCACCTGCAGCAGACCAGGGTCGTCTTCGAGACCCCCTGGGGACATGTCTTCCGACAGCTCAGAGCCCCCGGCGCCGTCAGCCCCCTCTCCACCAGCAACAAACTCGGGATAGAGCTGCACCCCTCGGTCGTCGAGAAGCTGCAAGCGGCCGCCGTCGCGGCTGATCGAGGACTCGAAGCTCGCCAAGGAGCGATAGATTTCTTCGATGTTCAAGGCTGCCTTGAGAACGCCGAGAAAGTCGCCCGTCGAGCCGCCGACACGGACAGAAAAATCGACCGAGTACACCTCCGAGCTGGCGTCGAAGCTGACCGGACCGATCCAAGTCTCTTCGCTGCGACCCGCCGTCCACCACTCTTCGTCGTTCTGTCGATAGTCGGAAGTCAAGTCGCTCTGTGCAACCGTAGCGCCGTACCTATTGGTGACGAAGATCTCGCTGAAGACTGCGTAGCCCAGTTCCTGACGCAAGAAGGCAAGCTGGCGACGGAGGAGCGCCGAGACCTCGTCGCTGTAGATCTCCCGGCGGATCCCTGATAACTCGAGATCCGAAGTGCTCCGCCAAGATCGGTCCAACAGATCGATGCGAGCCTCGATCTCTTCACCGGACCCGAGCTCCGCAAAGCGGCGATTGGAACGCTCCAGCCGGTCGACAATAGCAGCCGTTGCGGCGATGGACCGCGCCTGTTCCAGACGCCGATAGACTCCGCTTTCCAGTTGCTCGAGGATAGACCGAGACAGGCGCTCTGATCGGCTGATGATCTGTGATTTCATCTCGCCTTCGAGCTGGGTCAGCCCCAGGACGCCCACCGCCAGCCAAATCACCAAGAAGAGAAGGAAACCGAGCAAAAGCCGCGTTCGGATCGTCATGGCGTGTCCACCGAGGTCGAGGCGGCCGGAGCCTCGGCGGCTGGCCGGTCCACCAGGTTCTTGCCTGTCGAGTCCACGGTCTCTTCCTGCAAACCGCAGGCGGCCCCTTCCGGGACTGCCGCGACGGCCAGCAGCTCATCCGCCGAGAGCACTCGACCGATATCTAGGACCAGGAAGAGCTCGCCGTCGAGCCTGCCGACAGCCAGCAGGTACTCGACTCGAACCCGCGTACCGAACGGCGGCGGCTCTTCGATCGTGGCCTGCTCCAAGTCGAGGACACGCTTCACGGTATCGACCACCACCCCCATCAACGCCAGCTCCCCGTCCAACTCGACGTCGAAGACAACGACGCAAGTCCGCATCGCCACCGTGGTCTCCGGCAAGCCGAATTTGACTGCCAGGTCGATCACCGGCACCACGGTACCGCGCAGATTCATCACGCCGCGAATCCATGGCGGCGTCATTGGCACCCTCGAGGTACCCTGAAATTCGACAATCTCGCGGACCTGCAGAATGCTGACCGCGTACTCTTCATCAGCCAGGGTAAACGTCAGGCATTGTCCTGGGAGATCGGTCACTCCTGCACCGCCGTCGGATCCCGCCGAGGCGCCGCGGGCCGGAGTCGGGTCCGGGTCTGGGGGTTTTGTCATCGCCACTCGAGAACGACCTCCGATTAGATCTCGGCCGGCCATGCCGGCGAAGATCGATCTGTAGACATCCATCCGGCTTCGGTAGCCATTTTCTGCGCCCGTAGCAGCAGTGCTGCCACATCCAGGATCAAGGCGACCTTGCCGTCACCCAAGATGGTGGAGGCCGAGATGCCCGGCAAGCCGCTGAAGAGCTTGCTCAGAGGCTTGATCACCGCCTGCCCCTGGCTGATCAAGTCGTCGACCACCAAGCCCGCCAATTTGCGGTGGCGTTCGACGACCACCACGTTTTCCCTCTCTGGCAACTCGCCTTCGAGATCGAAGAGAGATCGCAGGCGCACCCAAGGAACCGCCTCGCCACGCAGGTCGATGACACCCTGCCGATCGGTCCGCTGCCACGCCGGCCCCGGCAACTCGACGGACTCGATGACCGAGTCGATGGGTATGAAGAAACTTTCCTCGGCAACACGGACTGCCAGGCCCTCGATCACCGCCAGGGTCAGAGGGACACGCAACGTGAGGACAGTCCCGGCGCCCGAAGCGCTGGACACTGTGATGCTGCCCCGGAGAGCCTCGACGCTACGCCGCACGACGTCCATGCCGACGCCGCGCCCAGAGATTTCCGTCACACGCTCCGCCGTCGACAAGCCGGGCTCGAAGACGAGCTGTTCCTTCTCGGCTTCGGTCAAACTCTGCTCGGCTTCGACCAACCCCGCCTGCCGCGCACGCTCGACCACCTCTTGCCAGTCGATCCCGGCACCATCGTCTGACAGCTCGACAACGATGGATCCAGCTTCGTGTCGAGCACTCAACCTGACGATCGCGGTCGGATCCTTGCCTGCTGCGCGCCGCTTCGCCGGCGTCTCGACACCGTGGTCCACCGCGTTGCGTACCATGTGGGTCAGGGGGTCGCGCAAGCCCTCGATCACCGCAGCATCGACCTCGACATCCTCGCCTTCGATGACCAATCGAGCCGACTTGTCGCGCGCCCGAGCGAGATCGCGGACAACCCGTCGATAGCGGCGAAAGGTCGGTCCCAAGGGAACCATTCGCAGTTGCATCACCAACTGTTGCAGCTCGACCTGCAAACCATCGCTATCGCTGAGCAGGTCACGCGCTAGACCGGAAGGTCCGCCAGGCACCTCCAAGACCCTCGCCAGCCGGTCGCGGCTGATCTTGATCTCACCGACCAGGTCGAGCAGGCGATCCAGCTTGTCGAGACCCACGCGAAGGGACATGACTCCGTGGGTCGGCTGGGTTTCGAAGGTCGTGGTCTCCTCAGGATATTCCTCGGAGAGAGAGGCGCTTGACTCGGCCTCGAAACGAGGCCCCCCTGGGGGCACCTCCATTGCAGAAACGCCCCCCACGACCTCTTCGAACCGGTGCAACAGGCCCTCCACATCGGCCGGCAGTTCGTGACGACCCGCCACAGCTTCGGCAATCAATCGGCGCAGTGCATCGATCGCGTGGAAGAGTAACGACACGACCTCCTCACTGGCGGCTATCGCGCCCTGTCGGACGACGACGAGAAGCTCCTCTACCGCGTGCCCGAATCGCTCGACGCCAGTGAACTCAAACATGGCTGCCGTACCCTTGAGGGTATGAGCCACCCGAAACACGCCCGCCAGAGCTTCGTCGTTCTGCGGCTCCTTCTCCAGAACGACCAAAGCCTCTTCCATGGTTCCGAAACTCTCCTCGGATTCCACCAGGAAAGTCTGTAGAAGGGCCTCGTAGTCAATGTCCATCGAGGGCCATCCTGCCTACCCTGTTCCCAGGCTCCGGACCCAGGCGGCACCACTGTCGGTGTGGAAGATCAGCTTGCGACCGCAACGCCCACCGACATCTTCGGCCACGATCGGAATCCTCTCTGCCTGCAGAACCTCCCGAGCCACCTGTATGTTGCGGTCGCCGAGGCTCCCGCCAGCCGGGTTGGCGATCAATCCCGCACCACCGAAGACCTTGGCGCGAAGGTCTGCGCGCAAGCCTCCAAGGGCCGTCATCTGCGCGAGCAACTGCTCGATGGCGACGCGACCGAAACGAAGAGATGACACGCCATCGGCTGTCCAATGCGGGAGAACGTAGTGATTGACACCACCTGCCCGCAGCCGGCCGTCCCATAGACAGACAGCGACGCAGGAGCCCAGAACGGTGGTCACGACATGGGCTTCGGACGAAGTGAACAGCTGCCCGGGGAGGAGGTAGGTGCGCTTCGGACGCAAACGGGTGCACAGGTTATTGCCAGTTGCGGATGGCTCAGGGGCGGCGACCGCGACACTGCCAGGCACCACCTCTATCAACCTCTCGTGAGCTCGCGTCGGGCATGGAGCTCAGTACAGTAGAGCGCGGTGCCTGCCTGAGCCGACAACAGGTCGAGCATCTCGAGATCCAACGCGCCGAGGCCTTTTTCTTTTTGCGGCAACAAGCGAAACATCGCGATGACTCCGCAGACTCGATCCTCGACCCTGAGCGGAATACACGCCGAGAGGTGCTCGTCGAGTGGTGAGCGAGAGGCCCTCTCGACTCCGCCCATGAGATAGGCCTCGCCGCTGGCGGCGACATGCCCAATGATGCCCGCTCCGGGTGTTAGCGCGATCCGGCCGAAAACTTCGGCATCGATACCGAAGGAGCCGATCAGCCGCAGGGCTGCGCTCTCGACGTCGGTCTCGAAAATCGCCAACTCCTCACAGCCCACCAGATTGATGATGATCTCCTGAATGGCGGCCAGTACTTCGGATCGCTCCAACGTGCCGTGCAACCGGTATCCGGCGACGTAGAGATTCGCCAGATCATTGTTCTGTTGCTCCACATGAACGTAGCGTTCAGAGAACGACCGACTCTCATCCTCGACCTCCGCCAAATGATCACGGAGGGCCGAACGCTCTTGCCGTTCGCGATCCAATTCTTCGCGCAGCAACCGAGCCGATGCATCGGCTTGTTCCGCGGCTCGCCTCAAGCTGCAGGTTTCGTCCTGGTTGGCAGCAAGCTGGCGTCTGAGCTTTTCGTTCTCCGCTAGCAGATCCTCGACGTAGCGTCGGGTGTCGCTGCGGACCCGCTGCACGTAAGCACCCGGATCCCTGGACTCTTTCTGCATTTCTCACTCTCTTTCAGTGACCAGGCATGGCGGTCCGAGGCCCGGCAGGCTCACGCGGTCAGGCAGCTGCGGACCTTGTTCAGGAGCTCCAGACCGTTGATCGGCTTGGTGACATAGTCTGTGCAGCCGCATTCGAAGCCGGTCTCGACGTGTTGCTCTTCTCCGCGGGTCGTCACCATGATGATGGGCGTCTTGCTCGTTCCTTCGATGGCCCGCAACCGGCGGCAGGCCTCAAAACCGTCCATCACCGGCATGACCACATCGAGAAGGATGAGATCCGGTCGCTCCCGCGCGGCCAAGTCGACGGCTTGCTGTCCGTTCTTGGCGGTGACCAACTCGACCGGCTCGGCCTTGAGGATCATCGTCTCCATCATTAGGGCCGTTGCCGAATCGTCGACCAAAAGGATCTTCTTGCCTTCCATTGCGGTACCTCGGCCGCCTCGCACGGCGGCAGCCCGACCGAAGCCGGAGTCGTTGTCCTCTCGAAGGTGCTCTCGCCTCATAGGATCCTTAGTCTAGGCACTGAACATTACGAAACCCATATCAAAACGCGGTCAAAACCACTGTAAATAGGCCAAAGACAATCTTCGTTTTCTCTGTTCGCCCAGTGACTCGGGCAACATCCATGTCAGACCCAAAAAAAAAGCCACGGTGAGCGGGCGGCTCATCCGTGGCTCTTCGCTCCCGTTAACGGAGCGATTGATGTCGATAACTACTCTTCCGGAACTACCGTCACGACGAGCTCTGCAACAACTTCCGGATGGAGGTCGATCGCCACTTTGTGCTCGCCAAGGCTCTTGAGTCCGGTGACGCCACCGAGGTCGATACGCCGTTTGTCGACGGTGACGCCTTTCTTCTCCAGCAGATCGGCGATCTCCGCTGTGGTCACCGAACCGTAGAGGGTCTCTTTCTCGCCCACGCGCTTGGCGACCTTGAGATTGATCTCGGCGATACGAGCCGCGATCTCGGCCGCCTCGTTGCGCTTCTTGGTGTGACGGGCGTCGATCTTCTTGCGCTGCTGCTCGAAGTAAGCTCGGTTGCCTTTGGTGGCTTCGAGAGCCGAGCCCTTCGGCAGCAGATAGTTGCGGGCAAAGCCCGGCTTGACACGTACCACGTCGCCGCGCTGACCGAGGCGGCGCACGTCTTCGAGGAGGATGATCTCCATGGCGCTGCTCCTAGTCGGCGGTGAAGGGGATGAGCGCCAGGTGGCGCGCCCGGTGGATGGCGCGAGCCAGCATACGCTGGTGACGGGCGGAAGTGCCCGAGATCCTGCGCGGCAAGATCTTGGCACGCTCGAGGATGTAAGACTGCAACAGCCGGACGTCTTTGTAATCGATGTACTCGATGCCTTCGGCAGTGAACTTGCAGACCTTCCGGCGACGGTAAAAAACTTTCTTACGCGGCATCGGTGGATCCTTTCTCTTGCGCCTCTTCGGTTTCCCACGGCATCTTCGGCTTGATCTTGCCGCGCTCGGCGCGCTTCAGATCCTGGTCGGTGCGGACCACCAAATGGCGCAGGATCTTTTCGTCTTGCATCATCAAACGCTCGATATCCGGCCACGCTACGCGACCGTCCGTCTCGACGTAGACAACGACATACTTGCCTTCGGTGTAGTTGCGAATCGGGTAAGCGAGCTTGCGCTTGCCCCAGTGATCCACGTACTTGATCGTGGCGCCGCTGGCCTCGACCATCTCAGTGTACTTGTCGGTGATGTTCCGGACTTCGTCGTCGGACTGTCTGGGCTCGACGATGAAGACCAGCTCATACATACGGCTCATCTTCGGACCTCCCTCTGGCCTCGTTCGGTCCCGCTGCTTGCACGGAACAGAGAGGTGGTTGCCGCAGGCGGACGCCTCCGGCTTGGATTGTGCAGCGGGCATCGCCACGCAGCGATGCCCGCAAGGCTGCGTATTGTACGGGCTCTCGACGAAAAATCAAGTCGAGTCACGACCGGCCCAGCGAGCTTCGCTCGCTCAAACGGCGAGCTATGCCGGTACGAAGGTCACCTGGAACATCTTGGCCCAGAACTTACCGGTGAGCCAGAAAGTCTTCGACACCGGGTCGTAGGCAATGCCGTTGAGCACATCGACGCGCGACTTCTCGAACGGCGTGAGCAGACCGGAAGCGTCGATGACCGCCGTCACCCGGCCGCTCGAGGGATCGATGCGCACGATGCGATCTTCGCCCCAGACATTGGCATAAAGATCCCCTTCGGCGAACTCGAGCTCGTTGAGATGGTCCACGGGCTGGCCGTGCAACCGGACCTCGATCGTCGCCCGCCAGCGGAAGTCGTTCCGGTCGCGCTCGGTCAGGCGGTGGCTGCCATCGGACATCATCAGGCTCTCACCATCGTAGGCCAGTCCCCAGCCCTCGCCGTTGAAGCCGAACTCGTCGACCTGGTAAAGAGTCGCCAGGTCGTAGACCAGGGCGATGCCCGCCTTCCAGGTGAGCTGCACGAGTTTGTCATCGACCTGCGCCAGGCCTTCACCGAAGAGATTCGGATCGACCATCCGGCGCTCCAACACCTCGCCACTCATCGGCTCGACGCGGCGCAAGCTCGACTTACCGTAGAGCCCCGTGCTCTCGTACAACACCCCGCCGTCCCAAACCAGACCCTGGGTGAAGGCGCTCGGGTCGTGCGGGTAGATCGCGTGAACCTCGACCCTCAGCCGCTCCACCTCGGTGGAGCCAGCCGACTCGCCGCTGGCCGCGGCAGACTCTCGTTCGAGCTTTGGATTCGCCATCTCTTCCGCCGACGCACCAGCAGACGGCGGATCAGGGGCTGTCGATCCGGCGTCCGGCGTACCAGCTTCCCGCGTTTCGGAGCCCTCGACCGGCAGCACAGCTTCCCGATGGCAGCCGAAGCCTCCGACCAAAAGACCAACTACTACAAGCACCCCGCCGGCGATGCCTGGCGAGATGCCTGCTGTTTTACCATCTTTCGGCCGTGCGAAAAATTGCACAGACAAGTGGACCACTCCAGGGAAGCTTTACGCCGCGGGCCGATCCCTATCGGGATCCCTCGCGCGCCGTGGCGAGACGCCAGAAGGTGAAAATCAAGCCAGCGAACACCAGGAGCGCCAGCACTTGCCCTGCAGCGCCCGCCCAATCGTAGCCCAGGCCCTTGGGCGCTGCACCGGTGGCTGCCGCAACGCCGGCGATCGCCACGCCGAGCAGACCTTCACCGCCCACCAGGCCGGAGCCAAACAGGACGCCACGCTCACGGCGCTCGCCGGCCTCGTCTTCCGACGGTGCCTTCTTCTCGGCAAAGTGCCGCAGCAAACCGCCGCAGAAGACCGGTACCATCGTCGCGACGGGCAGGTAGACGCCAACCGCAAACGGCAAACTCGGGATGCGGCACAGCTCGATGCTGATCGCCAGCACCACTCCGACGCCGACCAAACCCCAGGGCAGGGAGCTATCGAGCACTCCTTCGATCACCACCTTCATCAAGGTCGCTTGGGGCGCCGGAATCTCCTCGCCACCGAAGCCCCAGGCCTTACCGATCAAGATCACCGTCCAGCACACCGCTATAGCGCAGGTCAGGACACCGATGAGCTCGCCGATCTGCTGTCGCCGAGGAGTCGCTCCGAGTAGAAAACCGGTCTTCAAATCCTGCGACGTATCACCGGCAATCGACGCCGCAATGGCGACGACGCAGCCGACGGTCAGCGCCGCCACCTTGCCCAGGTCGTCGGTCCAGCCGGCGAGAAGGAAGAGCGACGACGTCGCCAACAGAGTGGCGATGGTCATGCCGCTGGTCGGATTCGACGTCACTCCGACCAGACCGACGATACGCGACGACACGGTGACGAAGAAGAAGGCGAAGATCACCACCAGCACCGCAGCGACGGCGCGGATCGCCGTGCTGTCGATCGCGGCGAAGACCTGCGGTACCAAGGCCAAGACGAGGGCGATGGTAACCGCACCGATGCCGACGACCTTGAGCGGCAAGTCCCGCTGGGTCCGCGGCTCTTCCTCTGCGCTGGCTTCAGGCTGCTCGCTGAGCCGCTTCCTGAGCTGCTGACTGCCGATACGGAAGCTCTCGATCATCGTCGGCAAGCTCTTGACCAGGGTGATGAGGCCAGCGGTGGCCACCGCACCGGCGCCGATGTAGCGCACGTAACGGTTCCAGATCTGCGGTGCCGTCATCTGGTCGACCAACAAAGTAGCTTCGGGGTAGAGCGGCTCAGCGCGCCCACCGTAGAGGGTGGCGATGGCGGGGATGATCACCACCCAGGACAGCAAGCCGCCGCCCACCATGATGGCGGCGATGCGCGGTCCCAGGATGTAGCCGACACCGAGCAGCGCGGCCGACATCTCGCTCGCTACCTCACCCTTCTTGAGCAGCGGCAGCTTGGCCGTCACTTTGTGCGGCAAGAGGTGCAGCCAGTCGAAGATGAACTTGAACAGCGCGCCGGTGCCGAGGCCGAGGAAGACATTGCGCGCCCGCGCACCGCCGACCTCGCTCGCCACCAGCACCTCGGCACAGGCGGTGCCTTCCGGGTACGGCAAGCGACCGTGCTCGCCAGCGATCAGGAAGCGGCGCAAGGGGATCATGAACAGCACCCCGAGCAGGCCACCACACATCGCCAGCAGAGTCATCTGGATCAGGGTCGGGTCGAAGCCCCACATGAACAGTGCCGGCAAGGTGAAGATCACCCCGCTCGCGATTGAGCTCGAGGCTGAGCCCACGGTCTGCGCCTGGTTGGCCTCCAGCAGGGTCGACTGGACGTTCATCAGCTTCAAGGAACGGAATGCCGCGACGGTCAAGACCGCCACCGGGATCGAGGTCGAGATCGTCAACCCCACGCGCAAGCCGAGGTAGGCGTTCGCCGCTCCGAAGAGGATGCCGAAGAGGATGCCGAAGAAAACCGCCTTGGAGGTGAACTCGGCCGGGCTCTCCCGCGGCGAGACGTAGGGGTCGTAGACCTCCCCTTCCGGGATCGGTTCGTAGGCGCGGGGGCTGAGGCCTTCTTTCTGTGCCATAGAGCCTTCCTTCCTGAGCCGTCGGGCGATGCTGTCGTGGTGCCGGTTTGGTGGCGTTATGGTAGCGGATCCATCGCGTCGATGGACGGTCGGCCTGCTCCGCGAGCTGGTATGCTCCGCTTCCCTCCCCCCAACTACGGAACCCTCGAATATGTCAGACCCCAGCGTCGCGGCGATCGTCCTCAACTACAACGGCAAGGACATCACCCTCCAGGCGATCGATAGCCTGGTCAAGATGACCTACTCCAACTTCGCCGTCCTCCACGTCGACAACGGCTCTTCCGACGGCTCGAAAGAGGCCATCGACGAGGCCTTCCCGCAGGTCGAGACCCTGCGGGTGGCAGACAACATCGGCCCCGCCGGTGGCCTCAACTTGGGCATGCGCGCGGCGCTCGATGCGGGCCACGACTACCTGCTGTTTCTGAACAACGACATCGAGGCTCATCCTGAGATGCTCACTGAGCTGGTGCGGGCGGCCGAAGTATCGGAAGACATCGCCTGCGTCGGCCCCAAGACCTACTACTTCTGGGATCGCGAGCGCATCTGGTCCGCCGGCGGCATCCTGCGCTTTCGCCAATCGGCCACCCGCGAGCGCGGTATGGGCGAAATGGACCGCGGCCAGTTCGATCGTGAGGAAGAGGTGGACTACATCTCGGGCTCCGCCCTGCTCGTCCGCCGTAAACCCCTGGAAGAAGCCGGCTATTGGGATCCGCAGTTCCAGCTCGCCGGTGAAGACGCCGATCTATGCATGCGAATCAAACAAAAAGGCTACCGCTGCATCTACGCGCCCACCGCCGTGCTGTGGCACATGGTCGCCTACACCGCCGGCGACTATGTCGCCAAGCGGACCTACGGCACGGGCCGCAGCGCCGCCCTCTTCGTGCGCCGCTACGGCGGCTTCCTAGACCACATCGGCTTTTTCCTCGCCATGGGCGCCGCCCTGCCGGTGGCCTTCGTGCGCGAGCTGTTCAAGGGCAATCAGGCCGCCGTGATCGCCAAGGCCAAAGGCGTCATCGCTGGGCTACGCGAGCCCCTCGGCCCGCCCCCCGGCATCGATGCGCCGATGTCCGCCACCCGCTGAGCCTTCCTGCCGGCTAGGACTCAGTGGGCGCCACAACCGAGCTGTTCCATCACACCGCTGCCGATCGGACTCCCGGGCGGTAGGGGCGCCGGGCGATGGGCGACGGCTGGGACGTGCTCTATGCGGCGAAAGTAGCGCTCGATATCGCGGAAGAGGGCGAGATCGTAGAGTGACGCGGCGTCGTTGCCGACGTTTTGCCCCAGACTCTGACGCGTGCGGCGCAGAGACTGCTCCACGTGCGCGCGAACGCTGGCCGTGGTCTCGGGCGCGGCGGCGAGATCGAGCAGGCGGTCGACGACCACACGGCGTACGACGTGGCGCAGCTCCCGGTGGCGTTGGCTCTCGCCTTCCGCCGCAGCGAAGGCGGTGCGACGGATGGCTTCGAGCACTTCCTGCGGGCCGGGGAACGTCGCGTCGCGTCGATGGAAGTCGATCAGGCGGCCGAAGCGCTGCGGCTGGATGAGGGCCGCGACCACCTGGTCGGCCGCGGTCGCCGCGGCACCGAGAGCGTCGAAGGCGGGCTCGGTGGCGGACCCGAACATCTCGCGATTGCGCTCGGCTTCGAAGACGCGCGGCGCCAACAACGCCAGCACTTCGTCGCGCAGGTCGAGGCTCGCCGGCGACAAGATGCCGAGAAGCACCTCGAGAGCCCGCCGCTGGCGCTCGGCCGAGACGATGCGGGTGGCGGTCTGGGCGTCGCCGCGCAGGGCGTAGTCGTACTCCATGCCGCCCAGGGCCTTGGCCGCCGCAGCGAGCTGAAAGCGATGGTGGAAATAGACCGTCGCCAGCACCTCTTGCAACTCGGCCAGCGGCCGGCCGGCGGGTAGGTTGTGCTCGCCGAAGCGCTCCAAGGCGAGGCGGCGCACCGCCAGGCTCTGCTCCAGGGCGTCGACCGGATCGTCGCCGTTGTCCCACAAGCTGGCGCGCGGCTCGGCGGCGCCAGCCGGCCGTGCGTCCTCGTCCGAAAGGAAGGTCAGGCCCGCCGCGATACCCTCCTGGACGATACGCTCCAAGCCCTCGGTTTCCTCCGGGCCGGCCGGCAGCTCGCTGTAGGCGTAGCGGATGGAGTGCACGTCCCAGGCGCCGACACCGACCCCGTAGGCCTGGGAAAAATCGAGCTCGCCGTTGTCGCCGACGGTGATCAGCGGTGCCGGATAATCCATCACCGAGGCCCGTCCCCCGTAGGTCGAAGCGGCAAAGTTGTGCGCCAAGCCAAGAGTGTGGCCCACCTCGTGGGCGGAGAGCTGACGGATGCGCGCCAGAGCGATTTGCACCGGATCATCCGCCGTGCCCGAACCGGTCTTGGCGGTGCCGGCCAGGCCCTCGAACAGCAGCCGATCCTGCCGCACGCGCAGGGAGCCGAGACTGACATGGCCTTTGAGGATCTCCCCGGTGCGCGGATCGGTCACGCTGGTGCCATAGGACCAGCCCCGAGTCGAGCGGTGCACCCATTGGATGACGTTGTAGCGCACGTCCAGGGGGTGGGCCCCCTCCGGCAACAGCTCGACACGAAAGGCGTCGATGAAGCCGGCCGCCTCGAACGCGTCAGCCCACCAGCTGGCGCCTTCGATCAAGGCGCTGCGTACCGGCTCGGGGGCGCCGCGATCGACGTAGTAGACCAGCGGCTCGACCGCCTTCGAGCGCGCCGCGCGCGGGTTGGCCTTTTGCAACCGGTGGCGCAGGATCCACGCCTTGTCGATCGCTGCTTCGAGTGGGCTGGCGTAGTCCGAGAACTCCACTGGGATGCTCGCTGTCCGCGGATCGAAGCGCCTTGGCTGATACCCCTCCTGCGGCAGACGGATGAAGGAGTGATGGGCAACGAGGGTGATCGCCTCAGGCGTCGGTGCAGTGCTCTCGACATGCTTGCCCGGCTCGTTGCCGGTAAAGGTGAGCAGAGCCTCCAGCTCGACATTGTCCGGGAAGGCCAGGCAGCTAGCGGGATCGACCAGGCTGCGACCCTCGTCGAGCTGGAACTCCCCTTGCTCGGTTTCCTTCAGCGTGCCGGTGACATCGTGCGAGTCGCGGATCAGAAACGAGGTCAGATCGACCAGGGACCGCCCGTCCGCATCGAGCGCGGCGATATCCTGCGCCCAAAGCACCGAAGTGGCGAAGGACTCGCGCGTCGCCTGACGCTCGGAAACCTCGTCGGACAACGCCCGGTAGCGCAAGTTGGGTTGTTCGAAGAAGACTCGCGGGCCGATGCGGCGGACGGTCAGCAGCGCGGCATCGTTGATCTGTCCGCGGTCGAGACCGACGGGATTGGACCCCAAGCCGGTCCGCAGCCCTTCGACGTAGATCAGCTGCAGGGCCTCCCGTCGTTCGCCGGTAGGCGGTGGGACCTCGAGCCAGATCTTGCCCTCCCGATCGTCGACGTAGAAGTTCAGGAAGCCGCGCCGAGCTTCGAGCCCCTGGGTCTTGTCCGCCACGGTGGGAAACTCCGCCACCGCCGGGGCAGGATCTGTCTGTGGCACCTCGTCGGCGAGGACCGGAGAGGGAGGCCCGATCGAGAGCATGGCAGCCAGAGCCAGGGGCCAAACGATCCGAGAGGGTGAAGCGAAAGAAGGGTGTCGTTGCATGGAGCGTCCTCCAAGGACGGAGCGCGTTCGAGGGAAGGGATCGTAGGCCAGAGATGACATTCGCCGAATCCGGTGGCGCGACAGTGTAACATCGCGCCGACGATCCTCTCGCCCGTAATTCACCCCGACATTTCGATCCCTCCCCAGCCTCGATCGACGACAAGGAGAGCTGCCCGTGAAGCCTCATCGACTGCCCCTATCTATCCTGCTTCTCACCTCTCTGCTCACCTGGCCGCTGGCGGCGCAAGAAACTGCTGAGCCGGCGGTGGAAACAGACGCCGAAGAGACCTACCAAGTACCGCCGGAGCATGCCTCGGCCCAGGCCACCATGCGCACCTTCTTCGATTCCTTCGATTCGACCCAGCAGGTTGCCGGGATCAATCCCCTCGACATCGCCGGTGCCTGCCTCGATCTGTCGCAGATCCGCGAGGGCCTACGCTCGCACGCCGGACGCGAGCTCTCGCTGCAGCTCAAGGAGATCCTCGACAAGACCGAGTTCATCGTCGTCGAAGATCTCTCCGACGACCCGCAAGCCGAGCCCTACCGCCTGGCGGTGTACGACCTCGGCCAGATCACCCTGGCGCCGGACGACAACGGCGAGTGGCTGTTCGACGCCGCCACGGTCGATGCCATCCCCAGCCTGCTGCGGGGGGTGCGCGAGCTCGACGTCGAGGTGATCGAGGGAGTCACCGCCGTCGAGACCCTGACCCCAGCGATGTGGCTGCGCTCCCAGATGCCGAAACCGCTGCTCGGCGCCGGCTTCCTGCTCGAACATTGGCAATGGCTGGCGTTGCTGGGGCTGTTGGTCCTCGGCCTGGTCCTTGATCGATTGACCTGGGCCCTGTGCCGCTTCATTGTCGGACACAGCTTCGCCCAAAGCGTCGCCGGCATCGAGCCCGAGCGCTTGAAGCGCGCTCTGCGGCCGGTCGGCCTATTGGCCGCGGCACTGTTCTGGTGGGCCGGTATCTACTGGCTCGGCCTCCCCCCGGGCTTCCTCGACGTGATGCTGATCGCGGTCCACTTCGTCGTCGCCGTGTCCTTCGTCTGGACCGCCTACCGCCTGGTCGACATCGCCACCGCGGTTCTGGAGCGACGCGCCGCGGCCAGCGGCAACAAATTCGACGACCTGCTCGTCCCGCTGGTGCGCAAGTCGCTCAAGATCCTCACCATCGCCTTCGGTCTGGTGTTCATTGCCGACACCCTGGATCTGCCGATCCGCAGCATTCTCGCCGGCCTCGGTATCGGTGGTCTTGCCATCGCCCTGGCGGCGCAGGACCTGGTGAAGAATCTCTTCGGATCGATCCTGGTGATCATGGATCAACCGTTCTCGGTCGGCGACTACGTCTCCGTCGGCAGCGTCTCCGGTACGGTCGAAGAGCTCGGCTTCCGCTCGACCCGCATCCGCACCCCCGACAACTCGGTCGTCACCCTGCCCAACTCGAACCTGATCACCACCTCGGTCGACAACCTCGGCATGCGCCGCTACCGGCGCTGGAAGACCATGCTGGGCCTGACCTACGACACCCCGCCGGAGAAGATCGAAGCCTTCTGCGAGGGCGTGCGCGAGCTCATCCGGCAGAACCCGCACACCCGCAAAGAAGGCTTCTATGTCTACTTCCGCGAGTTCTCGCCCTCCTCCCTCGACGTGCTCCTACAACTCTTCTTCGATGTCCCCGATTGGGAGACCGAGCTCCAGGCCCGGCAACAGCTCGGCCTCGACATCCTTCGCCTGGCCGCCGAACAAGGCGTTGAGATGGCCTTCCCCACCCAGACGGTGCATGTGCAGGGGGTAGGTTCAGCGGAGAGCTAAATCACCCGGTTCATCGACTCACAGCCACCGCGATCCAGCGTCCTGCGGCGTAGGTCGCGAAGGCCCACAGGGCGCCGAGTAGGACAGCCAGGGTGACGCCGCCCCAGGGCGGCGCGGCCTGCTCGGCGAGACTTTCGACAAGCAGGAAGAGGTCGTCGCTACGCAAGGTCTCGACATCGGACCAGGGCGGCAGGTTGGTGACCAAGATCGAGCCGATCTCGTAGGCGTCGCCGGTCAAAGAGACGAAGGGGGCCAGGGCGAAGGGCAGCCAGAAGCCAAAGGCCACCGGCTGCTGCCGGCGACCGGCGAGGCGCAAGGCCCAGACACCGGGGAAGAGGGTCAGCAAGTAAGGGCCGAAGTCGGTCACCAGGTAGATCAAGTCGTTGCCGTAGGTATCGAAGCCCGACAACCGGCCGGCATACTCGCCGCCGGCGACAACGAAGGGGAAGATCTGCGCCAGCAGGGCGCCGCCGTAGAGCGGCGCGATCTCCAGCCGCGTCACCTCACCGCCCGCCGCCAGGCAGGCCAGGGCATGCAGCAGCTCGTGCAGAGGCACGTAGACCCACCAGCCGATCACCAGACCGACGAGGGCGAGGGGCAGGCCACGAATGCCAGCCTCCAGGCAATTGTCCAACGCCTCGAGGACATCGGTCACCGGCGCGGCGAAGAATCGCCCCAGCGGGCCCCGCCGGTCGTCAGCCACCGCCGGCCTCGTCGGCATCGGGCTCGCCAACACCCTCGTCCGGCGCCGCGATTTCGTCTTCGAACCGGCCGTCACGCCAGACCCGCGGCCCGACATCCAGCGTGCGGCCGTCGGGCAGCAGGAAACGCCCTTCGATCTGCAGCTCGGGATTGCCCTGGACCTTGACCTCGACGTCCCCCGAGGCCAGATGCTGGCGCCCCTCCATAATCGGCAGATGGAGGCGCAAGAGATCGGGCCGGCGGATGTCCCGCACCGGTTCGCCGCCGCCTGTGCGATAGAGCTCGTAGCGATAGAAATCACCCGGTTTGACGCGCGACGAGAAAACCCCGTTCAGCGCCGTCACCTGCACATAGTTGCTATCGATTAGCGATAGCTCGGAGATCTCACCATTGCCGTTGGTGATCGAGAAGCGCATCAGCCAGCCGCGCCCGGTTCGCCGCTGCAGGCTGAGATCGAGTGCCAGGTCGGGCGCCGCAGGGCTCGGATCGAGGGCGTTGTAGAGGTTTTCGAGAGTCAGCGACAGACGTTCTTCGGTGCTCGGGAGGCGGTAGTAGACCTGGCCCTGATGGCTCGGATTATCCCCCGCGCTGACCAGTCGGTTGAGCTCCTCGATGTCAGACGTCGCGGCGCGCACCACCCGCACTCCCTCGCCCTTGACGAGCTTCCAGTTGCCCACCGAGGTCGCCCGCTCGGCGGCCACGGCGTAGACCCGGCGATTGACCCCTTCGAGACTGAAACCGGGGCGCAGCTTGAGATTCTGGTTCCACAGAATCTCCTGTAACGAGAGCCGGGTGGTTCGCGCCTTGACCCCGCCCGCTTCGCTGAGGTGGGTCGCCGTGCCGAGCCCGACGACACCGATCAGGTACGGCACGCCGAGCTCTTCGAGCTTCTGCAGCTGGATTTCGAGCTCGACGAAATCCCAGGCCTTGCCATCTTCGGTCTCATTGACGCGCTGGCCGTAGAGAAACGGCACCACGAAGTCGACCGCATCGAGCATCGGCTCGATCTCCGGCCGACCGATCCAGCTGCGGTGCAGGCTGATTGATAGGAAGAGCGTGCGATCCAGCGCCTTGCGCAAGGCGCTCAGGAACTCGCCGTAGGACTCGAACGAGCTGGCCTCGAGCAGGTCGAAATGCACTCCGATCGGAACTCCGCCGCGGCTCTCGGCAGCGAAGCGTAACTGGCGCGCCGCCTCGGCGACCCGCTCGGCGAGGTCTTCGGTTTCGGTTTCGCCTTCCCAGACTCCGCTGATTGCCAAGGTCACGGGTATCGAAGGTGGCGGGTCCGGCGCCTCGATCGACACCAGGGGCCCCTCCGGGTCATCCGGGTCGAAGCGCGCCACCGTCAGATAGACCTCCCCCACCCCCGCTTCGGTCAGGCGGGAGGTATCGCTCGCCTCGAGCGGTTCGGAGTGGGTGCCGATCCACAACGCCGAGCCCGGTCCTTTCTCTCGCGGCTGCCAGCTTTCCGGGCAGCCGGCGACCAGTAAGCCGGCCACAAGGGCAGCCCCGTGCAATCCTCGACGGAGGGCTCGGGACGAGACGGTCCTGAGACACGAGGCACGGCGGCTAGCGGGTTGGCTCATCGTGACTTTCGAGTTCGATCGATTCATCCTGGGTCAGGGGAATTGTAATCATGACTTCCAGCCCACCGCCAGCTCGATTGACCGCCTCGATCGAACCCCCGTGCTCCTCGACGATGCGGCGCGTGATGGCCAGGCCGAGACCCGTACCGGTTTCGTAGGTCGAGAAATAGGGTTCGAAGATTTCCTGCAGCTGCTCCGGAGCGACGCCGGGCCCCGAATCCGCCACCCGAATCGTCGCCGAGCCCGCCGCGGCACCGAGCATCAGCTCGACCTCACCGCGTCCGTCCGAGGCGCGCAGGGCATTTTCGAGCACATTGCGCACCGCCCGGCCGAGCAGCTTGGGATCGAAACGTGCCTCGAGGGTCGAGAGAGCGGCGGAGAACCGGATCTCGACACCGCTGCGGGCGGCGTCGCGATAACCCTCGACCAACTCGTTCAGGGTAACGACGAGGTCGCCGTGGGCGAGCACGGCGCGCGGAATACGGCTGTAGATCGAGAAATCCGA
>JBCCGX010000026.1:0-22654 GCA_039029035.1 Acidobacteriota bacterium
ATCGCCGACCAGACCGTGGTCTCGGTCGGCCCATAGAGATTCCAAGCCGCTCCGGCACGGCGCTGCAGCTCCGCCGCCAGGATCGGAGAAAGCGCTTCTCCGCCGCACAGGGCAGTCAGCGACTCGTCCTGCCAATCCGATTCGATCAGCAGTTGCCAGGTCGCCGGAGTGGCTTGCATGGCGGTCAAGGAGGCTGCCTGCAGGCGGCCGACTAGCTCCCTGCCGTCGGTCGAGGTCGCACGCGAAGCGATCTCCACTCGCGCACCGACGGCGAGCGGCAGGTAGAGCTCCAGGACATGGATATCAAAAGCCAGGGTGGTGACGGAAAGTAGGCCATCGGAGGCGGCCAATCCTGGCCGACGAGCCATCGACTGCAGAAAGTTGACCACCGCTCCGTGTCGCACCTCCACTCCCTTCGGCCGCCCGGTGGAACCGGAGGTATAGATGATGTAAGCCAGGTTCCGGCCCACCACCGCGGGCCACGGGCCCGAGCTCTCGGCGGCCAAAGCAGCGTCTCCGGCCAGGGGCCAGTCGGCGGCCAGGCTGACCGCGATCCCGGCCGGTACCTCGAGGCGAGCAACGACGGCAGCCTCGCTCAGCAACAGGGCGGCCTGCGAGTCCTCCAAGACGTAGGCCAGCCGAGCCGCGGGATAGGCGGGATCCAGAGGCACATAGGCACCGCCTGCTTGGAGAACGCCCAGGGTCGCGATCAACATGTCGAGGGAGCGCTCGAGACAAATCGCCACCGAAGTCTCGACTGTCACGCCCAGGCCCAGAAGATGCTCAGCCAAAGCATCGACGCGGCCCGCCAGTTCGGCGTAGGTGAGCTGTTGACCTTGAAAGACGGCTGCTATTGCTGTCGGCGTCAGGGCGACCTGTCGCTGCAACAGATGGTGCACACAGAGCTCGTCCTGGAGTTCCCCGGTGTCGCTCCACTCACACACCAGCTGGTGTCGCTCCGCCGGCGATAGCAGGGAGAGAGAGCCAAGTCGGCGATCGGGTGAGCTGCTGAGGTCCGCGAGAAGACCGTGCAGGTGCGCGAGCACGCGCCCCGCAGCCGCCGAGTCGAACCGATCCGGTGCGACCTCGAGACGCAAGGCGAGCGGCCGAGTATCGAGAACCGTGAGGGCGAGCGGAAAGTGAGTCGATTCGATGGGCTGCACATCCTCGAGGAGGATCTCGGTACCCCCTCCCCCCAAGGTCTCGTCGAGAGGGTAGTTTTCGAACGCCACGAAACTCTCGAACAGCGGCTGCCCGGCCGGCACCTCACTCCACCGGCGGATCTCGGCGAGTGGGGTAAAGGCGAGCTCCCGCTGCTCGACTTGCCGGGCCTGGAATTGGGCGAGCCACGGTAAGGTCTCGGCCGTGGCCGGAACCCCTGCCCGCACGGGCAACGTGTTGATGAACAAACCGACCATCGAGTCAGCACCTGGCAGGTCGGCCGGGCGGCCGGAGTCGACACTGCCAAAGACCACCTCTGGTTCACCGCTGTAGCGACTGATGAGAACCGCCCAGGCACCCTGGACGATACTGCTCACGGTCAATCGGTTGGCCTGGGCGAAGTCTCGCAACGCCGACGTTTCCGCCGCGTTCAACCGCCGCCAGAGAGGTTCGATCGGCGGCAGGTCGTCGCTCTGCCCGGGCGTGCGAGCGACGCCGAGGGGCGTTGGGGCGGTGAATCCCCGCAGCCTCTCGCGCCAGAAGCTCTCGGCCGCATCCGTATCCTGGCGTTCCAACCAGGCGATGTAGTCGCGGTACGGCCGCCGCTCCTCGAGCTCCACCGCCTTACCCTGGCGGAGAGCTCCGTAGGCCCGAAAGACGTCACTCAGGACGATCGGCGTCGACCAGCCATCGAGCAGCAGATGGTGGTGGCTCCAAAGGAGGAGATGGCGCCCGCCAGACAAGGCAATGAGCTGCAGGCGCATGAGGGGTGCACGGGACGGATCGAAGCCACGCCCGCGGTCCTTTGCCAACGCCCTTTCGAGCCGAGCGTCCACGTCCACCGCAGACAGGTGTGACCAATCGTCGAGGGTGACGGGCAACTCCACCCGGCGCCCGACGACTTGCAAGGCGCGATCCCCTTCGCGCAGGCTCACCGCGGTGCGCAGAATGGGATGACGAGCCATCACCTCGTCCCAGGCGGCGACCAGCGTCTCCGGCTCGAGCTGGCGCAACCGAGCAACGATCTGGGTGACGTAGACACCGGAGCCGGCCTGCTGCAAGCTGTGAAACAGAAGCCCCTCTTGCATCGGCGACAGCCAGTACGCGTCTTCGATCTCGGCCGTGCCGCCCTCGGCACCATGGAACGTTACCGCTGCGAGGGCGTCGTCGAGCTCCTGTTGCTGCAGGTCGAGCAGTGGAAGATCGACTGGGGTCCACCGCGACTCGGCATCCCGGCAGTGCGTCGCCAGGCCCTCCAGGGTGCTTCGAAGGTTTTCCGCCAGACCTTCGATCGTCGCCCGTTGGTGCAGCTCGCGGCTGAAGCGCAGGGTCAGCTGCAGCTCGTCCCCCTCGATCCAGCCATCGATCTCCAGCAGGTAGCGTCGACCCTCGCTCGCCGGTTGCGCAGCGCCGGCCGACTCCGGCGCCGGAGCCAGCAGCGAATCCCGCGGCAAGATCAGGTCGGTTTGGCCAAGGTAGTTGAAGCTCACTTCGGCGGCGGGGAGTCGGCGCAGCGCGTGCGTGATCTCCTCGTCGCCGCCGAGATACCGCAACAGGCCATAGGCGAGACCGCCCAGGGGAGCTCGCCGCAGCGCCTCTTTGACCTGTCGCAGAGCACGACCCGGGTCCGTGGTCTCCCCGAGGTCGAGCCACAGCGGATGGATCGCCGTGAACCAACCCACGGTGCGTGACAGATCCGTCGGCGCCAGGCGATCGGCGCCGCCCGCCCCGGGTCCGGGTTCGGTCTCGCGACCGTGCCCTTCCACATCGACCCACAGCGGGCCACCGATCCAGTCGCGGAGAACCTGGCCGACCGCGGCCAGCAGAGCCTCGTCTATCCGTGCTCGATAAGCTCGCGGGACTTCGCGCAAGAGGTCTCGGGTCGGCTCGGCAGGCAAGGTCACTCGGACGGAATCGACCGAACCGACGGTGTTGGCTGTCGTCGGTGGCACCGAGTTGAGCGGCACCGTATCGAGCGGCAGCGACCGGACAGGTGCTCGTTCCGAACCGAGCCAGTCCGCGGCCTCCTGTTGAACCCGCGGCTCGCCGGCGACTTCCACCAGGTGCTCGGCCCAAGCGCGGTAGGAGGTGGTCTTGGCGGGCAGCGCGATCGCTTTGCTGCCGGCCACGGCGCGACAGGCCTGCTCCAGGTCTTGCAGCAGAATGCGCCACGACACACCGTCGACCGCCAGGTGATGGACCACGACGAGGAGGCGCTGCAATGACCCATCGCCGAGGTCGAAGCCGACGAAGCGGGCCAAGGGGCCCAGAGTGAGATCCAGGCTTCCCTGGACGGCCTTCGCCGCGGCCTCCAGAACGGCCCTCCGGTGCCCCTCGTCGAGAGCCGTCAGATCGATCCAATGGGCGGCTGCGGAGCTCGCGTCGGGGTCGGCGTGCCACTGCCTCCAACCGTCGTCGTGGCGCTCGAAACGCAGCCGCAGCGCGTCGTGATGCGACGTCAGGTTGGTGGCCAAGGCGGCCAGAGTCGAGGGCTTGATTCGCTCGCGGGCCTGCAACAGAACCGCCTGGTTGAAATGCTCGGGCATGCGTCTCGGGTGCTCGAAGAACCACTGCTGGATCGGTGTCAGGGGAGCTTCTCCGCTGACCCACCCCTGCTCGGCGACAACTGCAGGCGCCACCCCGGCAACCGTCGCAAGACGGGCCACGGTGGGATTCTCGAAGACCTGCTTGGGGGTCAACCGCAAGCCGACACGGGCGGCCCGAGAAACGACTTGCAGGGTCAGGATCGAGTCGCCACCGAGAGCAAAGAAATTGTCCCGGATGCCGATCCGATCGAGACCGAGGACCTCACCCCAGATCGTGACCAGTTGCTGCTCGCCGGCACTGCGTGGGGCGACGAAAGCGCCGGTGCGCTCGGTCGCAGCGGCCTCAGGCTCCGGCAAGGCCCGGCGGTCGAGCTTGCCGCTTGGAGTCAACGGCAAAGCAGGGAGAAAGACGAACCCCCCAGGCACCATGTAGGCGGGTAGCTTCTTGCCCAAGACGGTCCGCAGCTCGCTCTGGTTCGGTGCGTCGCCGGCCGCGACGACGTAGGCCACCAGGCGAGACCGCGCGGCAGATTCTCGGCGCGCCACGACCACTGAACGGGCCACAGAAGGCAAGGCGTTCAACGCCGCTTCGATCTCCCCCAACTCGATCCGCTGACCGTGGATCTTGACCTGGAAATCGATCCGACCCAGGAACTCGACCCGACCGTCGGCAAGGTAGCACGCCAGGTCGCCGGTCCGGTACAGGCGGGCTCCAGTGCCATCCGAGAGGCCATCCGGTGTGAAACGCTCGGCCGTCAAGGCGGGGCGATCGAGGTAGCCACGTCCGACCTGGACACCGCCGATCACCAGCTCGCCGGGCACTCCCAGCGGCACCGGGCGACCGGCCGGATCGAGCAGATGGATGGCGGTATTGGCAACCGGCCGCCCGATCGCGACAGCCTCGTCGGCCGCCGCCGGGACACAGGGCTCGAAGGTCACATCGACGGCGGCTTCCGTCGGCCCATAGAGGTTGTGCAAGTCGGCCGCAAGCGACTGGTCGAACGCGTCGACCAGGTCGCGGCTCAGGGCTTCCCCGCTGGCGATCACGCGCCGGAGAACGTCACACCGCGCCGACAAGTTCGGAGTCTCCAGAAAAGCCCGCAACATCGACGGCACAAAGTGGAGCGTGGTGATGCGCTCACTCGCGATGAGGTCCGCCAGGTAATCGGGATCCCGATGTCCGTCGGGCCTGGCGATGACCAGCGCGGCGCCGTGGGCCAGCGGCCAGAAGAACTCCCAAACCGAGACGTCGAAGCTAAAAGGGGTCTTCTGCAGCACTCGATCGGAGCGGTCGAGCCCATGAGTCTGCTGCATCCAGAGCAAGCGGTTGACCACGCCACGATGGGCGTTCATCGTTCCCTTGGGACGGCCGGTCGAGCCCGAGGTGTAAATCGAGTACGCCAAGGAAGTGTCGGCGACCGTCGAGCCACCGAGCGCGGCCTCGTTGATGGGGTCGGTGTGGGTCGTGGCCGTATCGATCGGAGAGTTGGCCGGTGGCGCGTCCAGCGAGTCGACGAGGAGTGTCGCCGCGGTCGCCGGTGGCGTCAGTCCGGCGGCGGCCAGACGGTGACTCAGCTCGCGGCTTGTGAGCAAAGCGCGCACATCGGAGTCCGCCAGCATGAAAGCGAGGCGTTCTTGCGGGAAGGACGGGTCGAGCGGTACATAGGCTGTGCCGGCCTCGAGAATGGCCAACAAGCCGACCACCAGCTCGGGTGAGCGTTCCAGGCAGATCCCGACTCGCTCTTCTGGCCCGACGCCCGCTCGACGCAGGCACTGAGCCATGGCGCCGACGCGTTGCGCCAGCTCGGCGTAGGTCACGACTTGCTGTTCGAAGACCAACGCCGTTGTGTCCGGTGTTCGTCGCACCTGGGCGGCAAACATGGCGGGGATGGTGAGATTTTGCGGGTAGGTAACTCGGGTCGCGTTCAGCTCCAGCAGCTGGTGCCGCTCCCCCGCCGACAGCAAGGACAATTCCCCGAGGCACTGTCGCGCCCCTTCCGTCAGGGCCAACAACAAGGTGCTCAGATGGCCGAGAAGACGTTGCCCGGCGGTGGGATCGATGCGCTGGCGATCGAGCTCCAAACGCAGGGCGAGGCGGTCGGCCCCCGACGCGGTCAAGGTCAGCGGGAAGTGCGTCGAATCGAGGGGTCGGACATCCGACAGATCGAGAGCTCCCGCTTGCTGCCCCAGAGAGTCATCCAGCGGATAGTTCTCGAACGCGACGAGGCTCTCGAACAGCGCCTGGTCAGCCGGAACTTCGCTCCACTTTCGAATCTGCGCCAGGGGCGTGTAGACATACTCTCGCTGTCGGACCTGAGTGTCTTGGAATCTCCCGAGCCACTCCCTAATCGAATCTGTATCGGCCACAGTCGTTCGCACCGGCAACGTGTTGATGAACAGGCCGATCATCGACTCCACCCCGTCGAGCTCCGGTGGCCGACCCGATTCGACGCTGCCGAACAGCACCTCCGGTTCGCCACTGTAGCGCGCGAGGAGAACCGCCCACGCGCCCTGAACCAACGTGCTGACGGTCACCCGATGCTCGCGGGCCCACTGTTTGACCTCGTCGGTCCGACGTGGCGACATCTCGCACTGCACCGTGGCATGTCCGGCGGCCCTCTCAGTCGGCCGATCCACCGCCAAAGGGGTGGGAACGACGAAGCCCTGCAAGGCTCCACGCCAGAAACGTTCGGCCGCCGCCGGCTCACGGCTTTCCAGCCAGCTGATGTAATCCCGGAAAGGCCGGCGTTGCGGCAGACGCAGCTCTTGCCCCCGCGCCAAGCTGCCGTAAGCGAAAAAGATCTCACCCAGCAGCAGAGGCACCGACCAGCCGTCGAGCAAGATGTGGTGATGACTCCACAACAGGCGATAGGTGTCGGCGCTGAGACGGACCAGTTGCAGCCGCATCAGCGGTGCTTCGGACAAGTCGAAGCCGCGCTGACGCTCGCTGTCGATCAAGCGGTCGAATCGTCGATCCTGGTCTTCTGGTGCCAGGTCGCGCCAATCGTCGACCGTCAACGGTAGCTCGAGGCGCCGGCCGACCACCTGGATCGGGCGTTCGCTGGCACTCCAGCTGATCGCGGTACGCAACACCGGCTCGTGGTCCACCACCCGCTGCCAGGCCCCGGCGAAGGTCTCGATGTCGAGTCCACGCAAGCGGCAGGCGAGCTGGGTGACGTAGAAGCCGGCGTCCCCCTCGTAGAGATTGTGGAACAGGAGCCCCTCCTGCATCGGCGAGAGGAAGTAGGCGTCTTCGAGGCCTGCCGCCTCCGCCCCCGGACCCTCGACCGAGTGCCCGGCAAAGCGCACCGCAGCCAGGGCCGCCTGGAGGTCCTCCTGCGGCAGGCGGATATCGGGTAGCCAGACGCCACCGCCCGCGCCGGCGGCCATCTGCTCCAGGGCTGCTGAGATGTCTCGCCCGAGGTTTTCGATCGTCTGCCGACAATGGAGACTCTCGCTGTAGCCGAGCGTCAACTGTAGCCGCCCGTCAGCAACCAAGGCTCCAACTTCGAGGATGTGCGGCCTGAGATCCGCCGGAGCTTGCGACCGGCCGGTCGACTCCTGTGCCAGGGAGAGCATCGAATCCGTGGCGAGGGTTTGATCGAGCTGGCCGTGGTAGTTGAAGCTCAACTCGGCTTCCGGCAGGGCTCGCAACTGACGGGTGATCCTTCGATCTCCTAGGAAGCGCAGCAGTCCGTAACCGCGTCCGCCACCCGGCACTCGAGTCAGTTGCTCTCTGACCGTCGCCAGTGCTTCGGTCACTTCGCTGGCTTGGCGCAGGTCGAAAAGAACCGGATAGAGCGTGGTAAACCATCCCACCGTACGGGACAGATCCAGCCTGCCGTCGAGCTCGGCGACGCGCCCGGGATCACGACCGTGGCCTTCGAGGTCGAGCAACAGGGCCGATTGTCCGGTCCATTTCTCGCAGGCACGACAGAGGGCCACCAGGAGGGCGTGTTGCACACTCGCACCGTAGAGCCGCGGTACCTCTTGGAGAAGAACCCGAGTCGTTTCTCGTCCCAGGCTGAGGCCGATCTCCCGGGCCGAGGCTACGGTATTGGCCTGGACTCCGGCCGAATGGTCCACCGGCAGTTGGAAGGACTCGTCCCCCAGGTCTGCAGGCCACATTGCGTCGCACCAGAAATCCAGCTCGTCGCGGACGCTGTCACTCCGGCCGGCCTCCTCCAGGAGCTCAGCCCATTGTTTGAAGGAGGTCGCCTTCGGCGGCAAATCTCCATCCGCCAGGAGACCCTCGAAGTCCGCCAGGAGGATGCGCCACGAGACGCCGTCGATCACCAGGTGGTGGGCAACGATCAATAATCGATCGGGGCCACCGCTGAGCTCGAAGTGAGCGAAACGGATCACCGGTCCCTGTTCCAGATCCAAGCCGGCCTGCAACTGCGCCGCGGCAGCCTCCAGACTCGCACCCGGCCCATCCGCCAGGCGAGACAGGTCGATCCGCACCACCGGTGCCGCGCCATCCATCGGCACGATTTCTTGTTGCCAGCCCGCCGTCGACCTGGCATACCGCAGGCGGAGAGCATCGTGATGACGCACAAGCCGTTCCGCCGCCCTACCCACTCGCGACGCCGTCACCGCCGGAGCGAGGCGCAGGAAAACGGCCTGGTTGAAGTGCTGCGGCGTCGCACTGCCAAGGCTGAAGAACCAGCGCTGGACCGGCGTCAGAGGCACGGCCCCGGTCACCGGCCCCTGCTCCACCGGCCGATCTTCGGCAGCTCCCGCCAACGCCGCCAGCTCGCTGACGGTCGGATGCTGGAACAGCTGTCGGGCGCTCAGCTGCAACCCGGCTTGCGAAGCCCGCGTCACGACCTGGATGGCGAGAATCGAATCGCCGCCAAGCTCGAAGAAGTTGTCCTTCAACCCGACTCGATCAACGCCCAGCACCTCACCCCAGATCGCTGCCAAACGCTGCTCGGCGGCATTCTCCGGCGCCTCAAAGGCTCCTTCGAGCAGCGGCCTATCAGAGCTGGGCGCCGGCAGAGCTCGGCGATCGACCTTGCGGTTGACGGTCAGCGGCATCGCGTCCAGAACCACAAAGGCAGCGGGCAGCATGTAGCCGGGCAGGGTCTCGGCCAGGAAGCTGCGCAGGGCCTCGGACGAGGGCGGCTCTCCCGCGGCGACGAAGTAGGCCACCAGGCGGCGCGCCCCCGGTACATCCTCCCGAACCTCGACCACCGCTTCCCCAACGCCCGGATGCGCCTCGAGGGCGGCTTCCACTTCGCCGGTCTCGATGCGAAAACCCCTGATCTTGGCCTGGTGATCGATACGGCCGAGAAAATCCACCTCGCCATCGGCCCGGTAGCGCGCCAGATCGCCGCTCCGGTAGAGGCGCTCACCGGGGGCCTCGGCCAAGGGGTGGGGCACGAAGACCCTCGCGGTCAACGCAGGTCGCTGCAAGTAGCCTCGGGCCAGGCCGATACCGCCGAGACAAAGCTCCCCGGCAACACCTTGCGGCGTCGGCCGTAGCGCCCGATCGAGGAGATGGCTCTCGACGCCGCTGATCGGGCGGCCGATGGTCAGGTCATCGTCTGCGGCATCGCAGACCCTCGCCGTGGACCAGACGGTGGCCTCGGTCGGGCCGTAGGCGTTGAACAGGCGCCGACCGTCCGCCCAACGCCGCACCAGATCGCCCCCCAGGGCCTCGCCGGCGACCACCAGGACGCGCAGCGCCGGCAGGTCCCGCGGCGGCAAGGCGGCCAGAGCCGACGGAGGAATGGTGAGGTGTGTGATTCGACGCGCCAGAAGAAGCTCTCCCAGCTCGGGCCCGGGCAGAAGCTCGTCAGCGGTTGCCAGGTGCAGCGCTGCTCCACCGACCAGGGCCATCAGGATCTCGAAGAACGAGGCATCGAAGCTCGAAGACGAAAATTGCAGGACGCGGTCCCCGGACGCGGCCCCGAAGGCCCGCTGTTGAGCGGCGGCCAGGTTCGCTACCCCTCGATGGGTGACTTGAACGCCTTTCGGACGCCCGGTCGATCCCGAGGTGTAAATCACGTAGGCCAGCTGATCGACGTCCGCGCTGAGGCCCTCAGTGGGAGGCCTGCGAGGCTGCGCGGCGCCTCGATCGAAGGACTGCTCGTCGACCGCCACGACATTCAAGCCGTCGAGCTGCGGCAGAGTCTCACGGGTCGCTGCATCGGTCAGTAGCACCAAGATCTCGGCATCGGCCAGCAGCCAGGCCAGCCGCCGGCGAGGATTGGCCGGATCCAGGGGAACATAGGCGCCGCCAGCTTCGACAATGCCGAGCATCGAGATCACCATGGCGGGCGATCGCTGCTGACAGAGACCGACCCGCACATCCGGGCCGACGCCCCAGTCTTGCAGGCGCGCGGCAAGTCGCGTGACACGCCGAGCCAGCTCAGCGTAAGTCAGCTGCACCGAGCCGAAGACCACCGCAGTGGCTTCCGGTGTGGCTTCGACCTGGGTGGCAAAGAGCCGATGGACGAGCCGGGCTGGTTCGGCGTCGATCGACCGATCGTTCCACTCTGCCAGCATCTGCTGCCGCTCCGGTCGATCCAGCAGAGGCAGGCTGGCGATCGGCTGATCGGGGTCATCAATCAGACCTCGCAGTAGCGTATCGAAATGGCTCGAGAGCCTCGTGATGGTGGTTCGATCGAAGAGATCGCTGCTGAAGGAGAACAGGCCGCTCAGGCTCGCCGCGTCGCCGCGCATCGACAGGCTCAGATCGAATCGCGCGGCGGGTGCGTCGACGGCCAGGGGCCGGAGCTGCAGCCCCGCAAAGCGGAAGTCGTCGGCCGCCGCGTTGTGGAAGTTGAAGAAGGCCTGGAAGAGAGGGCTATGGCTGAGATCTCGCGGTAGCTCCAGAGCATCGACCAACCGTTCGAAGGGCAGCAGCCGGTTGCGATGGGCTTCCAACACCCCTTGTCGGGTTCGAAGCAGGCTCTCGCCGAACCGGAATTGGCTAGTCAACACGGTCCGGATCGCCACGAGATTGACGAAGAATCCAACCATCCCTTCGAGCTCGAGGTGACTGCGGCCGCCCACTGGCACACCCACGCAGAGGTCTCGCTGGCTGCTGTAGCGGCTGAGAAGAGCCTGAAACGCGGCCAGCAGCGTCATGAAGAGGGTGACCCCACGGCGTTGTGCGAGCGCTGCCAGAGCGGGCGCTAGCTCTTCCGCCAGCTCGAAGTGTTGGCTGGCACCGCGCTCGGTACGAATTGCCGGGCGCGGCCGATCCGTCGGCAAAGCCAGTAGCTTGGGTGCCCCATGGAGTACGCGGCGCCAATAGGCGAGCTCGGTCTCCAACCTCTCGCTGGTCGCCGCGCTGCGCTGCCAGACGGCATAGTCGGCATATTGCAGCTCCGGTTCAGGCAACGGCGACGGCCGGTCGCCCACTGCGGCTTCGTAGAGCAGCGACGTCTCTCGCACCAGCGTCGCCATGGAATCCTCGTCGCAAGCGATGTGGTGCGCCGTGGCCAGCAGATGGTGCTCTCGCGGACCGAGCTTCAACAGCTGAACCCTGAACACGGGGCCCTGGACGAGATCGAACGGACGAGCGGCTTCCTCGAGCGCTTGGCTTTCTGCCACTCGCTGTCGTTCACGATCGGGCAATCTGCCGAGATCGACCACCGGTAGCCCAAGGGGCGCCGACGGCTGGATCAACTGCGCCGGGCGTCCTTGGGACGCAGCGTAGTGGGTGCGCAGGATCTCGTGCCGTTGAACGACTTCGTTGAGCGCCGCGGCCAGGTGACAGATCGAAAGGGAGCCCTCGAGAAGCAACCCGACCGGCACGTTGTAGGCCGCATTGCCGGGCTCCAACTGGTCGACGAGCCACAGGCGCTCCTGCGAGAAAGCCAAGGGGATCCGCTGGTCTCGCTCGGTCCGGCGTATCGGTGCCGTACCGGCATCCGCCGCGTCTTCCAAGCGTCGTGCCAGGGCAGCGACCGTCGGATACTCGAAGAGCTCCCGCAGAGGAATTTCCTTGCCCAGAACCTGGCGCAATCGCGCCAGCACACGGGTTGCCGCCAACGAGTGGCCTCCCAGCTCGAAGAAGTTGGCGTCCACTCCCAGGGAGGTGGCCCCCAGCACCTCGGCGAAGGCTCCCGCCACAATCTCCTCGACCATCGAGCCAGGAGCGGTGCCACCCTGGATTGGGTGGTCGACCGACGGCACCCCGAGAGCCAGGAGGGCCCGGCGATCAACCTTGCGATTCGCCGTCAAGGGGAGCTCCGCCAGCTCGACGTAAGCCGTCGGCAGCATGTACTGCGGAAGCTGCGCGCCCAGGAACCGACGTAAATCGCTGTCCACCGGCGGCGCCTCGGAGCGCACGGGCACCAGGAAAGCGACCAGCCGTCGGTCGCTGGCTTCGCCCTGCGCTACGACCGCCGCCTCCGAGACCTCCGAGTGGCGCCGCAGGACCGACTCGATCTCCCCCAGCTCGATGCGGAACCCTCTGACTTTCACCTGGTGATCGATCCGGCCGGCAAACTCGAGCTCCCCGGCAGCGTTCCAAGTCGCCAGGTCGCCGGTCTTGTAGAGGCGGCTCCCCGGGCGAGCACGTTGGGCCGGATCGGGAACGAATTTCGTCGCCGTCAAGGCCGGTCGGCCCAGGTAACCGCGCGCCACCCCGGCACCACCGATGTGCAGTTCGCCGAGGACGCCAACCGCCGACAGTTCGAGATGGCGCCCGAGGACCACGGTGTCTGTATTGGCGATCGGCCGCCCAATCGGAGACGTATCGATGCCCCGGCGGACCCTGCGGAGGGTCGACCAGACCGTCGTCTCGGTTGGACCATAGAGGTTCCACAGTTCGCGGCCGCGGGCCACCAGCCGCTCTGCCAAGGGTGCTGGCAGCGCCTCGCCGCCACTGAGAAGGCGAAGATTCGGCCTGCCTTGCCACCCGTCGTCGACCAGCATTTGCCAGGTCGCCGGCGTCGCCTGCATCACGGAGGCGCCATGGCGCCTCAACGCGTCCGATAACCGGTCGGCGGCGATAGCTGTCGCGCGATCGGCCAAGACCAATCGGCCACCGCACAGTAGGGGCAGGAAGATCTCCAGTAGCGCGATGTCGAAGGAGAGAGTGGTCACCGCCAGGAGGACATCCTGGCGCTCCAGGCCGGGTCGCTGCTGCATCGAGTCGAGAAAATTGACCGCCGCGCGGTGGGTAATCTCGACTCCTTTGGGTCGTCCGGTCGAGCCCGAGGTGTAGATGACATAAGCCCGATCGCTCGCCCCCCTGCGGCCCGGGTTATCGAGCCTATGGGCTGTTGCCATCGACGCCAGTGGGCGCGGAGAGACATAGCTCAACGGCAGCCGAGTGAGACCGCTCAGGCGTACCGCGTCGGACGGTTCGGCGACGACCACCGGCCTCTCGAAGCCATGCAGCGCATCCTCGAGCATGCTGGCGATGCGGTCGTCAGGATAGGACCGATCGAGAGGTAGATACGCTCCACCGGCTTTTAGAACCGCCAGGAGGGCCACCACCATCCGCGGCGAGCGATCAACGCAGAGCCCTACCAGTGCCTCCCGATCAACGCCCGCGAGACGCAGCCTCGCCGCCAGGCGCTCGGCCTGCCGATCGAGCTCGCGATAGCTCAGGCTCTCTTCACCAAATACCAGGGCGACAGCATCCGGACACCGGCGAGCCTGGTCCTCAAAACGAGCTTCGATCCGCCCCACCGGCTGCGCGATCGTGGCGGTGTCGCTCCACTCCGTCATCTGCTGGCGCTCGACCGCACTGAGTAGCGGCAGGCGACTCAAGCGTTCCTCCGGCGTGGCGACGATCGCTCTCAGCAGGTTACCGAGATGTCCGGCCATCCGGTTGGCAGTCGCGGCGTCGAAGAGATCGCGGTCGTATTCGAGATGGCCAGCGATGTGCGTCGGGCTGGCCGCGAGATCGAGTGTCAAGTCGAACCTGGCGCTGCCGGTATCAACCGTGACCGGCCTCGAGATCAGGTTCGCCAGCTGGATCGCCGAGCCCGCCGGATCGACCTCGAAGCTGAGCATCGCCTGGAAGAGCGGCGAGTGGCTGAGGTCTCGCGGCAGTTGCAGTGCATCGACGAGGCTCTCGAAGGGCAAGTCCTGGTGAGCATAGGCGGCGAAGGTCGCCTCTCGAACGCGCGTCAGAAGATCGACGAAAGATGGATCCCCCGACAAGTCTGTCCGCAGAACGAGGGTGTTGACGAAGAAACCGATCAGGTCTTCGATCCGCCGGTGGTTGCGACCCGCTGTCGGCGTTCCCACTGTGATGGAGGCTTGACCACTGTAGCGATGCAGCAAGCCTTGGAACGCGGCGAGCAAGGTGACGAAGCGGGTTGCGCGGCAACGCCGCGCCAGCGACGCCAGCCCGGTGGCGGTCGAGGCCGGCACGACGACTGGAACCAAGGCGCCGCGTCGGACCGCCTTGGGCTGCCGAGGTCGGTCGAGTGGCAGATCCAGAACGTGGGTGCCATGACCAAGTGTCTGGCGCCAGAAGTCGAGCTGACGCTCCAGGACTTCACCGGTCAGCCAATCGCGCTGCCAGGCGGAAAAGGCTGCGTACTGCACGTCGAGCTCCGGCAAGGGCGAGGGCAGATCGGAGGCGAAGGCCTGGTAGAGGGCCGAGACCTCGGCCACCAGGATCTGCATCGACCATCCGTCGGTGACGATGTGATGCATCGCAACGAAGAGGAGGTGCTCCTCTGCCGCCAGTCGCAGCAAGGCGGCGCGCAGCACCGGTCCCTGTTGCAGATCGAACGGCTGGCGAGCCATTTGCTGCACCAGGTTTAGCGCCACGACCTCTCGCTGGTCGATTGGCAAGCGTTCGAGCGCAATCCGGGGCAAGGCAAGATCCACCCTGGGATCGATCACTTGGGAGGGGCTGCCGTCGCGGTCGACGAAACGCGTTCTGAGCACCTCGTGGCGCCGCACGATCTCGTGCAAGGCGCGTTCGAGCGCGTTGCTGGCCAGGGGACCCTCCAAGCGCACCGCCAGGGGCATGTTGTAGGCCGGACTGCCGGGCGCCAGTTGGTCGAGGAACCACAAGCGTTCCTGAGCAAACGACAGAGGCGCCTGGCGACCGTTGAACGGCACCAGAGGGGGCAGATCCAAGCCAGCGCCCGCCCGCTGCGCGATCTCGATTCGGCGTGCCACCCCGGCCACGGTCAGCTGCTCGAAGAGTTCCCGCAGGGTCAACTCCACAGCGAAGCTCTGGCGAATCCGCGACGCCAGACGGACGCCGAGCAACGAGTGGCCACCGAGCTCGAGAAAGTCGCTGTCTCGGCCGATGCGAGCCTTGTCGGAGGTCTCGAGGCCGAGCACTTCACCGAAGAGCTGCGCCACTCCCTCCTCGGTCGAGCCTCGCGGCGCGACGTAAGACCGATCCGGTGCCGTATCCGTGCCACTCAGCTCGGCCATAGCCCGGCGATCCAACTTGCCGTTAGGAGTCCGTGGCAGCCGTTCCAGAGCCACGAAGGCGGACGGCACCATCGATTCCGGCAAGGATTGACGCAAGAACCGGCGCAGATCTGCGGCCGAAGGAGTTCTCGATCCGATGGGGGCCAGATAGGCTGCGAGCTGCGTCTTGCCGCCGGTCCCCGCAAGCCCCAGAACCGCTGCCTCGCGAAGGTCCACATGCCGCCTCAACGCGGCTTCGACCTCACCCGGCTCGATGCGGACGCCGCGCACCTTGAGTTGTTGGTCGAGGCGTCCCGAAATCTCCAACCTGCCATCGCTCCGCTGGCGCCCCAGATCCCCCGTGCGATAGAGCCGCTCCCCGGCCAGACCCGAAAAGGCATCGGGGACGAAAGACTCCGCCGTCCGCGCCGGTCGATCGACGTAGCCACGGCCGACACCGGCGCCGCCGATCAGAATTTCCCCCGCGGCACCTGGGACGGTCAGCGAACCGTCGGCGTCGATCAGATAGATCGCCACCTGGTCCAACGGTCGCCCGACATCGGTCCGGGGGCCATCCGCGGACCGGGCCAGAGTCGCCGTGACCGTCGCCTCGGAGGGACCGTATTCGTAGACCAACTCGCGACCGCGGGCCCAGCGCAGCGCCAGATCGGGTGGGCAGGCTTCTCCACCGACGATCAGAGTCTCGAGGTTCGGGAGATCAGAGACCACCAGCTCCTCGAGGACAGGCGGCGTCAGCGTCAGCACGCCGACCCGAAGACAACGTAGGCTCGCGTCGAGCTTTGGTCCCAGGGCGAGCTCCTCCTCTGTCCCCAGGCAGACCGTGGCTCCAACGCACAAGGAGGCCACCGTCTCTTGCACCGAGACATCAAATCCCGGAGCGGTGAGATGGAGCACTCGGCGGCCGCAATCGATGCCCGCACCTCGAGCGTGTGCCCGGGCAAGGTGAACCAGGGCACGGTGCGACACCAGGACACCCTTTGGCTGACCGGTGGTGCCAGAGGTGTAGATTACGTAGGCCGGATGGCTCGCTACGACGCGCGATACGAGGCAGCTGTCCGAGGATCCTTCGGCAGCGCCTTCTCCCAGGGCCACGACGTGAACGCCGAACTGTTCCAATCGTGCACCGAAGGCCGGCTCGGCGAGAACAACCTCGACGCCGGCATCGACGAGCAAAAAGGCAAGACGCTGCCGCGGCAGCTTGGGATCGAGGGGCACGAAGGCGCCGCCGGCCCGGAGGATCGCCAGGCGACCGAGGATCGCTGCGGCCGACCGGCTCGCGACCAGGCCCACTCGAACCTCGGGCCCCACGCCGAGCTGGCCCAATCGGGCGGCCAGGCCATCGACTCGGCGGCGGAGAGCCCCGAAGGTCACCGCGCTGCGGGCCGAACCAAGCGCGATCGCGTCCGGCGTGCTTGCAGCCTGCGCCGCGAACAGTTCGTCGACCGTTTTCGCCTCCTGCAACCCGGTAACGTCCCACCCGGCATCGTTCCACTCACTGCGGATCTGGTGACGCTCGGCCGGAGTCAACAAGGGCAAGTCGCCGACTCGTCGCTGCGGCTCGGTCGCCAGCTCGCTGAACAGCGTCTCGAGGTGGGCCAGGACACGGCGTATCGTGGTGCCGGCGAAGCGGTCCGTCGCGTAGTGCACGGCGATTTGCAGCTGGGGCACCGGAGAAACGATGACGTTGAGCGGGAAATTGCTACTCTCGAACGCTTGAACCTGCCGGATGCCGAGGCCGCCACCATCTCGGACACGCTCATCGACCGGATAGTTCTCGAACACCAGGAGACTGTCGAACAGCGACTGATCGTTGGCGAGCTCACTCCACTCCCGGACACGTACCAGGGGGCAGTAGTCGTATTGGCGCAGCTCCGCCTGGGTTGCCTGCAATCGCAGCAGCCAGTCGACTGTCCGTTCTCCAGCTGTGATCTCGGCTCGCACCGGCAGGGTGTTGATGAACAGACCGGCGATCGATTCGGCGCCGGGCAGAGTGGCAGGGCGCCCAGAGACGGTGGCTCCGAAGACAACGTCCCGGCAGCCGCTATGCCGAGCCAGCAGCAGGGCCCAGGCCCCTTGGATGAGCGTGTTGAGGGTCAGGCCGTGGCGACGCCTCAAAACATGCAGGCCTTCCGTCGTGCGAGGACTCAGAATCAACGCCGCTTCGTGCTGGCCGCGATCGCTGGACGCTCCGCTGTCGCCATCCGCCGGAGAGTCGATCGATCCAGGTAACGTCGTGGGCGCATCGAACCCGTCGAGATAGCGACGCCAGAAGCCCTCGGCTCGAGAGGTATCCTGACGTTTGAGCCACGTGATGTAGTCTTTGAAAGGTCGAATGGGCTCGAACTCGGCCGAATCACCAACAACCTCCGCCTGCCAGCAATCCAAGATCTCGCGCATCACCAGGCGGCTCGACCACCCATCGAGCAAGAGATGGAGATAGGTCCAGACGAAGGCGAACGCCCCATCGGCCAGGCGAATCAGAGTCAAGCGCAGAACTGGAGCCTGGGACAGCACGAAGCCTCGGCGTCGATCGTCGGCCATGAAGGCCTGTAGGCGCCGGGTGCAGTCTTCGGCCGTCGCCTCCGACCAGACCTCCTCCTCCCACGGCAAGGGCAGCCGGCGATGGACGACCTGCAAGGGATTCTCCAGACCCTGCCAGGTGAAGGCGGTCCGTAGGACGGGGTGTCTCTCCAAGACTCTTTGCCAGGCCAACTTCAGGGCATCGGCGTCGAACCCCGCCGGTAGGATCCAACTGGCCTGCGAGATGTAGACTTCCGACCCCGGCTGCTCGAGGATGTGAAACAACATCCCTTCTTGCATCGGCGAGAGCGGATAGATCGCCTCGATATCCGGGCGCTGACCCATCAGAATCCCCCCGCGCCGCTGAGTTGGCCGAGAACCTCTTGCAACTCGTCGGAGCTGATGTCGGCCTCGGGGAAGTCCGTCGGGGTGTAGTCACTGGTTTCGGCGGATCGCGCCTGGTCGATCAAGGCGATCAACGCCTGGTGAAAAGCTTCGGCCAGACCCTCGACCGTCGTTCGACGATAGCGAGCGCGCGGATAGGTCCAAGTCACCTGCAACTCGCCACGATGAATGAAGGCGACGAGATCGAGCTTGTAGAGGAAGGTCTCCCGGGTGCTGCGCACGCGTCCTCGCGACTCGCTGGCCAGCGCGAACGGCCCGCCCGCGGGCAGCGTACGGTCGAGGTTGCCGAGATAGTTGAATCGCACCTCCGGTTGCGGGCGTTGCGCCAGCCGTTCGCCGATGCCACTCTCGTCCAGGTGCCGCAGCAGACCGTAACTCAACCCTTTCGATGGGACCCTGCGGAGGGTGCTTCTCACCGCCTCCAGCAGCTCCTTCTCAGGCCCGCCGAGTGGGAGCTCGAGTAACACGGGATAGATTGTGGTGAACCAACCCACCGTCCGCGTCAGGTCGACACCGTCGAACAGCTCATCACCGGAAGCGACGTCCCCCCCATCCGATCCAGCCGACTCCCCAAGACCCGCCATGCGACCATGCCCTTCGAGCTCCACTAAGACTCGGTCTGTGTCCATCCAGCGCGCCAAGCTCTGTGCCAGGGCTGCGACCAGAATCTCGTCCATCGAACACCGGTGAGCCGTTGCGACATCTTGCAGTAGGGCTTCGGTCTGATGCGGCTCGACGGCGGTCGTTACGCCCGCCGTCTCGTTCAGAGTCGAGATCGGGCCAGGGTGATCGACGGGCAGCGCCTGAAGGTCTTCGGGCAGCTGTCGCAGCCAGTCGTCGGACTGCACTGTCAGCTGAGGAGTGAAGTCGACCAGCCGTTCAGCCCAAGACTTGAAGGAAGTCGTCTTGGGCGGCGGCGAGCCCCCGTCGAGCATCACGGCGAGATCTTCCAGAACGATCTGCCACGACACGGCATCGATCGCCAAATGGTGGACGACCAGCAACAGCCGCGGCGCCTGGGTCTCACCGAGCTCGAAGCAGGCGGCACGCATCACAGGCCCGGCGGCGAGATCGAGGCTCCCTTGCACCTGGTTCGCCGACTGCTCGACCATCGGAGATCGGTCGCTGGTCTGTAGGGCCGACAGATCAACGAGGGTCAGGGGCCGGCCCGACTCGATCCCGGCGTTGACTTGCCGAATCGCTCCGTTGGTGGCGGGCTGGAAGCGGAGGCGCAAAGCATCGTGGTGGGTGATGAGTTGCTCGAGTGAGCGCTGCAGGCGGCTGGGCTCGCTCGTCCGATGAAGGGTCACCAGAAGGGATTGATTCCAGTGCCCGGGTTCGATCCGCCGGCGCTCGAAGAACCGACGCTGGACGGGCGTGAGAGGTAGCTCGCCTTCGACCGGGCCTTGCTCGATCGCCAGATCGGTGCCTTCGGCCGCCACGGCAGCGAGTCGCTCGATCGTCTGGTGGCGAAAGAGGTCCAGCGGTGTCAGGTGCATGCCGCGCGCATTGGCCCGTGCGACCGCCTGGATACTGGTGATCGAGTCTCCACCGAGGACGAAAAAGTTGTCCCGAATTCCAACTTCCCCGAGCCCCAGCACCTCGCACCAGATCTCTGCCAGATCCGATTCGACCGGCGTCCGGGGTCGTACTGCCGTGCCAGCGAGTTGCATGCGCGCTGCTTCCGGTGGCGGCAAAGCTCGACGATCGAGCTTGCCGTTCGGCGTCAACGGTAGGCTTTCGAGCAGGGCGAAGATCGATGGAATCATCGGCTCGGGGAGCCGTTCGATGAGGAAGTCGCGCAGCGCTTCGATCGCCGGAGGCGGGACGGATCGATCAAGGACCAGGTAGGCCACCAGACGGGGGTTGGCGGCGTTCGACGTATCAAGATTCGCCGTAGCGTCGCGAATCGCCGGGTGTCGACGCAGGGCCGATTCGACCTCGCCCAACTCGACCCGGTAACCGTGGACCTTGACCTGCTGATCGCTGCGGCCGAGGAAGTCGAGGACGCCCGAAGCGTTGCCGCGGACCTGATCACCGCTGCGATACACCCGCGCTCCACGTCGCCGTGCGAAGGGATCCGGAACGAAGACCGCGGCCGTCTTCGACGGCTGCCCGAGATAACCCCGGGCGACGCTGGCACCACCGATCAGCAGCTCGCCGGCGACGCCGGAAGGCACGGCGCGAAATCGGTCGTCGACGCGATAAAACGACGTGTTGGCGAGCGGACGCCCGATCGGCACCGACTCCGAATCCTTCTCGCCGACGGGTCGCGCGTCGGGATCGGCCTGATGCAGGGTGACCTCGACCGTGGTCTCCGTCGGGCCGTAGGCATTCCACACCCGGCAACCCGGAGCGACCGCGTGGACCCGGTCGACCAGGTCCCAGGGCAACGCTTCACCACCCAACACGAGATCGCGGCGCGGCATTAGGCTATCCGGCCGCTCGGCGGCGAGCAGGGCTCGCAGATGACTGGGGACGATCTTCAGACAGTCCGCCGGCCGCTGTTCGAAGTAGCCAGCCAGGGCCTGCGGATCGACCGACTTCTCTTCGGAAATCAGATCCAGGCAGCCGCCCCGGCTCAAGGCCGAGAAAATCATGGTGTTGGCGAGATCGGCGGCCAGAGTCGAGACCACGGCGTACCGGCCTCCATCTGGCGGGCCGAGACGTTGCACCGCATCGAGATGGTTGAGCAGCTGTCGATGCTCGACTGCGACGCCCTTCGGTCGGCCGGTCGAACCGGAAGTGAACAAGACATAGGCAAGATCTTCCGGCTCGACTTGGCGCTGCCGAACGCTCTCAGCGTGTTCTTGGATCGCCCTCTGCGCCAGGGATCCGTCCGGCTCCAGGCAAAGAACTGCGGGGGCCGCCCCTGCCAGTCGATCTCGCCAGGCCGGCAGGGTGATCACCACGGCTGGGCGAAGCTCTTCCAGCATCGCTTGCAACCGCCCCGCAGGCTGTTCGGGTTCGATGGGCGCGTAGAATGCTCCGGCCTCGTGGGTTGCCAGGATCGCGACGGGCGCCGCCAAGGAACGCTCGAGACATAGTGCGACGGCTGATCCAGGCCCCACGCCGACACCCCTCAGGTGGCGGGTCAGCTGGCTGGCGCGTTCCGCCAACTCGCCGTAGGTCAGGGCTTCGCCTTCGCAAAAGCCGGCCTCGAGTCCCGGGTGCTCGCGGGCAACCCTGGCGAAACGCTGGTGGACCAGCCTCGACGCACCTCTGCTCAAGGTCGCCGTATCGTTGAGCTCCACCAGATCCCGGTGGCGTTCGACCGCGTCGAGTAGCTCGAGGCTACCGAGCCTGGTTTCCGGCCGCGCCAAAGCGTTCCTCAACAGAGTCTCGAAGCGAGCCAGCAACCGTCGTGCGGCCACTCCGGGGACCCTATCGAGGTCGTAGTGCAAGCGGAGGCCCAAGCCCTCGCCATCCCGAGATGCGGTTAGCTTGACGCGAAAGCGCTCGCCACAACTCTCGATGTCTTCGCGCGAGAAGCGAATGCCGGCGGGACTGATTGGCGCCTCGTCGGCGAGCCACTCGTACGCGAACGGCAGGTACGGAGCGGCGGTCCCTTCTTCGGCAGATCCGGCGATGGCTTCCCAGTCGAAGCTCTCTTGCCAGCTCAGGCTCTCCTCCAGAGCCTGCCGCGTCTTCCCGACCACATCGCTCAAAGAGCCCCGCGAAAGCCCTCGGAAATCCACTGGCAGCCAGCGGGCAAGCGGCCCGATCGCCTGTTCCAGCTCGGCGTAGCTCCGACCCGGCGAGCCCACCGCGAGGGTCGGGGCCTCCACGCCGGTCAGGCGGGCGAGGAGAGCCCCCCAGCAAACCAGGAGTACATCGCCAGGCGAAACCTCGAGCCGACGGCTAAACGCTTCGAGGCCCGTGGTCAAGCGGGTGCCGATGCGCCTCTCGGCGCAAGCCACACGAAACGCCTTGCCGTAGCCTTCGGTCGGCGCCACCTCGAAGGGTAGCTGGAGGCCCAGACTGTCGCCGATTCGAACGGCACTCCAGAACTCGCGCCCCGGCTCGGACTCCTCGCTGTCGAGGGTTTCGTTGAACCACTCGGAGAGATCGACATGCTGCATGATCTCTTTGGTGGGTGCCGCTCCGCCCTCATAGAGCCTGGCCAGCTCACGAACCAGGAGCAAAAGACCGGCCGCATCGCAGCACAAGGCCGGCAAGCTCAATGCAAGTCGATGGCGCCCCTCCTCCACCGATGCCAGGCGTGCCTTCAACAGGGGCCCCACCTCGAGATCGAAACAGACTCCGTTCTCGCTCGAGCCTCGGTCGAGCTCGATCGAATCGCCCGCCAGCGTGTCCTCGACGACAAGCTCGTAACCTCCTCGATCGAGAATCACCTGCAACGGAATCGTCATACCACTCGGACGGGGGTAGACCGTGCGCAGAATCTCGTATTGCTCGCTCAACTCGTCGAGGGCAGCGCGCAGTCGACTCACATCGAGCGCTCCTTCGACGAGCCAACGGCCTCGGGTACGGTACGCGCCGACCTCACCGTCCATCTGTCGCCAGAGTCGCCGCTGCTGGGGCGACAGACGGAATCCTTCGATAATCTGTTCGGGCTGGCTTTCCATGCTCGACCTCTCAAGAACTCGACTTAAGAACCAACGTCCTCTCAGAATCCTGCTCGACCG
>JBCCGX010000027.1:0-22541 GCA_039029035.1 Acidobacteriota bacterium
GGACGGGCCTTGAGCCAGTCGAGCACTTCGTAGATCGAGCGATGGGTCTTGACGAAGGCGCCGGCTCGGGTCGAGCCTGGCAGGCCGAACAGGCGACCATAGAAGAAGCGGCGGGGACAGCGTTCGTAGGCCGCGAGGTCGCTGGTCGAGGTCGTAGGCGAGCGCTGCCCTAGGAGCTCGATGGGGCGCTCGGCCACCGGCGGCTCGAGGGTCTCGACGGCCCCGGCATCAGCCGGCGCCAGACGCAGCTGGGCGAGGAACTTCGACGGGTTGCGCCGGACGTTGCCGGCGTGCTCGGAGCGATAGAGGTGGAGGGTGGTCTTGGCGCGCGATAGAGCGACGAAAAAGAGACACTCCTCTTCGGCATGGTGTGACTCGCGCACCGGATCGCCGGCCTCCTCGGCCGTCCAGGCGATCATGCCGGGCGGCGGCGGACAGCGCGGCGGCCGGAAGTTGGACGGCAGGCTGCTGGTGGTCATAGCCGGGATGTGGACCGCCTCGAACTCGAGGCCTTTGCTGCCGTGAATGGTCATCAGTCGGACACCGTCGAGATGCAGAGCGGTGGCCGGAATCTGGCGCAGGTCGCGTTCTTCGGCCAGGAGCACCAGCCGCCGCACTTTGTCGAGCAGGCGGGTCGGTGGGTAGCCCCGCCCGCCGGGCCGCGCGCTGCGCACGAAGTTGAGGAATTGGTAGAGCGCGATGCATCGCATGGCCTGGCTAGCAGCTCCAGGGCTGGCCGCACCGGTCTCGGCCGCACCGGTCTCGGCCGCACCGGCCTCGGCAGCAACACAGTCGGCCGCCTCGCCGGCCAGCTGTGCGAGGTAACCGCTGCGGTCGAACAGGTAGTCGGCCAGGATCTGCCACGGTGTGGCGGTCTTCTCGACCCCTTCGAGATCGTGCCCGAGCCGCTCCAAGCCGGCCGTCGCGGCGGCGCTGAGCCCCTCGATCGACTGGAGCTGGGCGAGCCCTTCGAGGGCGGAGATCTCTTTCTCGCGGGTGGCGTCGAGGTAGCGCCGGATATCGGCGATCGGGATCTGATAGTCGGGGCAGGCGGCGAGGCGCATCAAGGCGCCGCCGCGGAAGTCGACCACCAACCAGAGGAGCGCCAGCATGTCGCGCACCTCGTCGCGCTCGAACAAGCTGCCGAGGTGCAGCACCGGGATGCCGCGCGCCTCCAAGCCAGCGGAGATCGCATTGAGCTTGGCGTTCGATCGACACAGCACCGCCTGTTCGGAGAAGGGCACCCCGGTCTCGCGCAGCTGCAGGATGCGGGCGGCGACGGCCGAGATCTCGCTGCGCCGATCGGTGGTCACACAGAGCTCAGGCCGGTTGTCGGACCGGTTGTCGGACCGGTCGTCGGGGACGGGTACGGAGGCGTCCTCGGCGGCCGGTCGAACTCGGCCACCACGATCTGTCGCCGTGCCACGGTCTGCCGCTGTGCCCCGGTCTGCCGCCGTGCCCCGGTCTGCCGCCGTGCCGCGGTGAGCCTCCAGCTCGAGATCCAACAGCGGGTCGGAGATGCGCATCTGGCGCGCGAAGCGACTGAAAGCGTCGACGATCTCGGCGCTGGAGCGGTAGTTGATGCCCAGGGCCTTACGCTCCGCGCCCGGGAAGTCCTCGGCGAAGAGGGTCATGTTGGAGGTCGAGGCACCGCGGAAACGGTAGATCGATTGCCGTGAGTCACCCACCACCCAAAGTCGGTCGCCATCGCCGACGATCAGTTTCAGCAGACGGGCGCTGGCCCGATTGACGTCCTGGTACTCGTCGACCAGCACGTGGCGATGGCGCAGCCGCAGGGCGTCGCGCACCGTCGGATGCTTTTCGAGCAGCCGCACCGGCTTGAGGATCAGATCGCCGAAGTCGACCGCCTTGCGCCACTTCAGAGTGCGCTGGTACATGTCGTAGACCATGCCGACTTCCGCCGCCCGCTCGGCCGCTTTGTAGGTCTCCTTGCTGTCGACGTTTTTCTTCATCGCCTCCGCCAGCTCGGCGTAGCGCGGGGCGTCGACCAGCTCGTCCTTGGCGCGCGAGATGGCAGCCAGCATCTCCTTCAGCTCCAGGGCCGGCTCGTAGAGGTTCTGGTGGTACTTCAAGCCAAGCGCCGGCAGCGCCTCTTCGAGCATCGCGATGGCGTCGGACCGGTCGAGAATGCGGATCTCTTCGTCGAGCCCGACGAGATGGTGGTGCTTACGCAGGATCTCGAGGCCGAAAGCGTGAAAGGTGCCGGTCCAGATCACCGGTGCCTGGTGGGGTAGAGAGTCGGCGACCCGATCGGTGATCTCTCTCGCCGCCTTGTTGGAGAAGGTCAGCGCCAGGATCGACGCGGGGTCGGCGCCGTGCTCGATCAGGTGGACGATGCGAGCAACGAGGGTACGAGTCTTGCCGGTGCCGGGGCCAGCCTCGAGTAGCAGCGGGCTGCCCGAATGCTCGGCGGCCGCACCCTGGTACGGATCGAGCTCGAAGCGGAACGGCTCGTTCGTCTCACCGTCCGCGCGGTCGGCTCGCAGAGGCAGCGGTGCAGCGACGGCGGGGGGCTCGGGAGGCTCCGGGGTCAGCAAGGACTCGCAGAGCTGCTGGCGAACGAGATCGAGGGGCAGGCGGATCGCTTCGGCCATCTGCCGCGCTTTGAGCTGCTGGTCGAGGAACAGGCGCCGTGTCTCGTTGCGCGGCAAGAGCAGCTCGCGGGCGTAGACGTTGGCCTGCAACTCCTGGCGCTCGCGGGCGCCATAAGCTTCGACCCGATGCACCCCGGCCGGTGTCGGCTCGTCGGGTGAGGAGGCGTCGATCTCCTCCTCGCCACAGGCGATGGTGCCGTCGTGCAGATCCAGATGGCCGAGCTCGTGGGCGACCAGGGCGGCAGCGGTTTCCTCCGGTGCCGTGCCGTTGTAGAAGATCGCTTCGATCCCACGGTCCAGCACCGCCTCGGCGCCGGCGAGCAGTGCGTCATCCGGTTCGAGAGGGATGAGATCGTAGCGCTGCTGCTGGGCCGCCGCGCAGACCACTTGCCATGCCTGCGGCTGGGCGTCGCTGCCGGCCAGGGCGGCGGCGCGCTGAGCTCGGGCCCGTTCCCGGACCAGCAGCAGGGCATCCATCAGACGCCGATTGACCGAGTCAAGGCGCGGGGTCCGACCGCAGCCAGCGCTGCTTTTGTGCCGCGCTCAGGGTGGAGCGCTGCACCGCTTCGGTGAAGGTCTCTTTGCTGCCGGCCGCTGGCTTGCCGGTGGCCTTGAAGCTCGCCGCCAAGTGGATCGTCGCTGGCCCGGCGAGGTGGTCGGCGATCACCGGGATCGGGACTTGGAGCTGCGTTGCGAGGTCGTCACGTAGGCCGTCGGGGATCGTCTCGGCGACAATCTTGCGGTCGCGCAGCTTGGCCATCAGGGTCTTGTCGAGGCCGAGCGTGCTGGCGATACGTTGCAGCTCGGCGGGCGGGCGCTCGGCAAAAGGATCAGCGGTGAGCTCAGGCGCCTCGCTGCCGGATGCCGCGAGGGTCTCCCGCCGTGCCCGAAAGCGCTGCATGGCGGCGGGCACAGCCGAAGTCGCCTCGGCTTCGCTGGCGGAGTCCTCGGCCGGCAGCTCGTCTTGCAGGACCCACTCGACGGCAAAGTCGGTGATCTCGGCAGCGAACTGCGGGTAGCGCTGGGTGAAGTCTTCGAGGAGCACCGCGTCGGGGCGCTCGCAGCTGGCAAGGAGTTCCTGGAAGACGTCTTGCAAGGCCAATTCGCGGACCGATTCGGTCATGACTCATCCTCCGCGAGGGCGCGCAGCTTGGCTTCGGCGGCTCGTAGGCGGTTGCGCAGGGTGCGCTCGGAGAAACCCAAGAGGCCCACCAGGTCGGCATCTCTCGCGACCTTGGAGCGCAAGGGCATGCCGGCCAGCCGGTGGAGCACGAAGACGTCTCGCTCAGCGGGCTCGAGAGACGACAGGGCTTGGCGGATCAACAGCCGGTCTTCCTGGCGCGCCGGCTCAGGGCAGTGCTGATCGAGAGGTCGATCAAGAGCGGTGGCGTCGTCGGATGCGCCGGGCAGCTCGTCGAGTGCGACGCGCCCACGGTCGCGTCGCCGTTGCCTGCGGCAGGCATCGATGCGCAAGCGTTTCAACGCCAGGGCGAACCGCACCTCGAAGAAATCTGCCGCATCGCCGGGCTCCGCCAGAGCGAGCGCCACGCGACCGAGCACGTCTTCGCTGATCTCGAGTAGTTGGTCGGGGGCAAAGCCACGGATCGCACCGCGGAGATTTGTCTCGCAGCGGTCCAGCAAGCTGGGGAGCAGATCGTCCGCCAGCTTGCCGGAGTCGGCACGCAAATCTTGACGGATCAGATGGACGAGGCATTCGGAAGACATGGCGTTGGCGTTGTCGGTTTCAAGTGAGGCCCGAGCGCGGATCTCCTCCGAGCTCAGATCGAGCGCCGCGGCGATCTCGGACTCGATCTCCGCCGGCCGCACTAGAGGAACACCCCGCGCGGTGACTCGGGTCAGAGGCTCGACTGAGCGGGGGAGAGTCGCGGGCTGCACGATCTCTACCTTCCCTGGTCAATCGCTTGCGCGGTTCGAAACCGGCAAGGGATACCTGTGGCGAAGACCTGCGGCTTGATGGCGCTGGGTTCGATGGGCATCGATCGGAGCGATTCGAGTGGCAGAGGGCGGTCCAGCGGGGTTCCGCATGCCCACTGAAATCGAGACGGCTCCTGATAGTCTAAACAAATCGCGAGTCTCTCGCATCCCGTGCGCACAGGGCGAAACGACTGGGTCGGTCAGCGGCGGGCAGCCCGTCCGGGCTCCACTCCATGGGGCGACGACCACCGGTGGAACCCGCCTGGTTCGTTGGCCAGGCTCGAGCCCGAAGACCCGAGCCCGGCGGAACGAACGCGTCGTCAGGGACTGACGGTAGTCCAGGACGTCACGTTGCCGGATTCGAAGCCGTCGACGAAGATCTGATTGTTGCAGGAGTCCGGAATGGCGAAGCCGTTGGTCGGCGAGAGGCTGCTCGGGCCGCCGGAGATGGCGTCCGTGCCGAGGCCGAAGGCGGCGAAAGCTTCCCACATGAGGCACACGTCCACGCCGCCGAAGTTGTCGACTGCGGCCTGGAGCATGCCGTCGCGCACCTCGGTGAAGGTCGGCGAGCAGGCGGTGTTCTTGAAACCCTCGTTGACGTAGAGCATTGCCCGCTGATTGCCGCTGCCGCCAAGGGCGTCGTAGAGATCGGGGTCGAAACCGTACTCGTCGACCAGCGCCCAGTAGACCTCCCAGGCCGCCTGGGCCCACACCGCGCCGACGCCGTGCGGAACGCTGACGCCGCTGATGCTTTCGTAAGTGTGGTTGTTGACCGCCGGGTCGGTGCTGTAAGGCAGCGGGCGCACGCCTGGGCCGGTGGTCGGCTGGCCCAGGATGTAGGTGCCGGAGCCGCGCACGTCAGTGCCTTGGTCGCCCACTTCGCCAGTGTAGGCCAGGGCCCACCAGTCGCTGTAGCCCTCGCCGCCCTGCTGAGCATTACCGAGGCAGCCGACATTAGAAGGGCCGCCGACCAGGCGATTGGAGATCCCGTGGCCGATCTCGTGGACCATCACGCCCGAATCCCAGGAGAAGTCGCGGCGCGGGTTCGAGTTGGTCCACAGGCACATGATCATCTCACCCTCCTGGCCGTCCGGCGGGGTGCCGAAGAAGGCGTTGTTGGGGCAAGGAAAACCGGACTTCTGGCTCAGAGCCTGGACCGGATCGCTGCCCAGGCCGCCGTTGCCGAAGTTGTCGTTCTGGAAGTTGCCGGCTTCCTCGTCGAAGCCGTAGCCGTACTGGATGTCGTGGGTGATGTTGACCCAGTAGAACAGATTGGCCACCGCGGCGCTGGTGTAGTCCACCGGATCAGCGGAACCGAAGTCGATCGGGAAGTCGAAGTCGCAGACCAGGCCGGCGCCGCAATCGGGCTCCACAGCGGGCGGCTGGTTGTTGCCGTCGAGGTCGTCAAAAGCATGGACGTTGTTGCCGCGGGGGATGGTGTAGGTCGTCGTGCCGTCGTCATGCCAGCCGAGGGGCGATCGGCTGAGATCCTGCGGATCGACCACCAAAGTGCGGCCATCGGCCGGCGGCGGCGCGGGCGAGTGAATGGGGCTCTCTACCGGCTGCTCGAACACCCGGTAGCTCGCGTCGGCGACCCAGTCGAGACGGGTCCAGACGTCACCGGAGTGGGCGTCGACGGTGAAGTCCCAGTGGTGGAAGCTGTCGTGGGTCTTGAGTTGGTAGCGCCACACCAGGCGGACCTCGCCGCGGCGGATCGGCAGCCACATGAGCTCGGCCTGGATGTCCGCGGCGGAGATCTCAGCCGCCCGCAAGGTGGTCAGGCGCCGCGCGTCGGTCGACACTTGCAGAACCTGCGGCGCGCTGCTAGCGGTGAGACCGGCCTGGGCGGCGCCGGCCGTCACGGCATCGGCGGCGGACAGACTCGGGGCGGTGCTGCCGGCCACCGTTGCCAGGTTGGGGAGCAAGGCATTGTTGACGCTCAGGATCCGACCCTGGCGATTGACGTTGACGTGCAGCTGACCGTTGTAGACCGGCAAGCCGGCGTGGGTCTGGCGGTAGTAGAGGTGGGTCGCGCCGGTCACCTTGGAGAACACCCGGTCCGTCAGCTCGAGGTCTTGCAGGTCGCTTGGGGCGAGGCCCAAGCCTTCGCGGTGGGTGCCCAAAAAGGAGACGGCGAGGGTCTCCGGATCACCGTCCTGAGCCTGGGTCAGGTAGCCGATCCGGTTGTTGACCGTGCGGGTGACGCCGGTCGTCGGATCGAAAGACAGGGACAGATCGATCCCCGGGGCGCGCAGCCCCTGCAGAGCTTGGGCTTGATCGGTCGAAGCTTCGACCTGGAAGTCGGCGTTGTAGGCGATCCTCGCATCGAAGTTTCGCGGATCTTCGACAGCGTTGGCTGCCAGAGCGGCGAGGGCGAAAACGGTTGCCAGAGTGCAAGCGACCCTGGGCCATGACGGGCGTACGGCTCTTCTCGACAAGGGACTCTCCTTAGGGGCTGTCGCGGCAGTTTGGCTGTCCGTGGGGAACGGACCGCTCGGGGAATGACAGGGATGATAGCAGGAGGGCGCCGCGAAGTGAGGCGAGATGGCAGGCGAAATGTCAAAACATGGCGACCGTCTTCGCCCTGCTCGCCCTACCAACAGGACCTTCCATCTCGAAACGCTGTTTCGAGATGGAATCAGAGTCGCAGCCGACGCTGGCGGCTATTCGACAGCAGCCAGCGCCAGACTCAATGTCTTGGCGTGGACACCGGCCCACTCGAGGGTGACGGTGGAGCCTGAAACCGCGAGGAAGGGGCGATCCGGCCGTGGTTCGGCGACGGTGGCTCGGCGCAGGACTTGGCCGGTCGCATCCAGCTCGGCGACAGCCCAGGCGCGCGGATCGGCGTGCTGGTAGGTCAGGGTGAGCTCGCTGACGTCACTGAAGCGTGGGAAGGTCGAGCCCCTGGTACCGATGATAGCGGGCTCGGTCCAGCCGATGCCGTCGAAGTGCGCCACATTAACCCGGTAGTCGTTGCCGTCGTAGCGGCTCCAGGCGAGGAGCGCACCCTCTGCCGTCGCGCGCAGCGTCGGGGTAATGTCGGGCACCCTGTTGTCGGTCGCCACAGGCTGAGGCGCAGACCAGGCACCGTTGGACCAGCGACTCCAAAGGATCTCGTCGTCGGTCCCATCGTAGGCCGCCCAGGCCAGGAGCCAAGTGCCGTCGGCGAGGACGGTGGAGGTGAGGGCGGTCTGGGTCCCGAGGCCAGCGGGCGAGATGATCTCGGTCGTGCCCCAAGCGTTGCCGACCCGACGCGCGGCGTGTACCGCGAGCCGGTTGTGGGCACCGCCCTCGAGCCACGCCAGGGCGTGGACACGAGCCGTATCAGTGACGAAGATCGGTTGGGCCAGCAGAGGCGCATCGGTGACAGTGGGGGCCGCCAGGCTATCGACGCGGTCGCCGTCGCCGGTTGCTAGCTCCAGCCTCGGACCCTGTGCGTCGCGCGCCACAGCGGCGGCGAACCAACGGCCCTCGGCGGCGCGAAAGTCGCTCACTCGTGCCTTGGCGGTAAAAGGCAGCTCGATCTGCCGCCCGTCCCTGAGCTGTACCTGGCTGCGGCCTTCGCCTGCCGGTAGTAGCAAGTCGCCGTCGGCCGACTTCAAGACTTGCGCCGCGAGGGGCGAAGCGGTACCGATGAACAGCGCGGTAGCACCGATCAGAGCGGTGCTGAGACGGGAACAGGAGGTAGCGATACGTGGGGTCATCGTCATGGCGTAGTCTCGTTGAGGTCATCGATGGCTGGCGGGACCCTCGAGTCTCCCCCAAAGGTCCATGGCCGACTAGCATCTTAGCCCATTTTCTGGTGGGGCGGGAGAGGGTTGCCGGCCTGGTGGCCCGCCCCCTATGATCTCGACCATGCAAGCTGCGATCATCGCCGTCGGCTCGGAGCTCCTCGGGACCCAGCGGCTGGATACCAATTCCCTACGCCTCACCGAGGTCCTCGAACGCTACGGCGTCGAGCTGGTCGGCAAGAGCGTGGTCGGCGACAGCGAGGAGCGGCTGGCGGCGGAAATCCGGCGTCGCACGAGCGAGGTCGACTTGGTCGTCCTCACCGGTGGTCTCGGCCCCACCGCCGACGATGTCACCCGCGCGGCAGTGGCCCAGGCCACCGGCCTTGGCCTGGAGGTCGACGAAGGGCTGGTCGAAGCCATGCGACAGCTCTTCGCTCGCTTCGGCCGCGAGATGCCCGAGGTCAATCGACGCCAGGCGGAGGTGATCGACGGGGCGGCTGTCCTGCGCAATCGGCAGGGCACGGCCCCCGGCCAGCGGATCGAAGTCGGAGAAGCTAGTCTCTTCCTCTTCCCGGGCGTGCCGCGCGAGCTGTTGGCGATGATCGAGGACCACCTCGAGCCCTGGCTGGGCGAGCACACCGGCAGTCGTGACCAGGGGCTCGAATACGGTGTGATCAAGCTTGCCAGTCTGGCGGAGTCGGCAGTCGAGGAGCGCATCGCGCCGGCCTACGAGGCCTTCGATCGCGAGCGCATCTCGGTGCTGGCCGCGCCGGGGGAGGTGAAGATCTACTTCAGCGCCCAGGGCTCGAGCGCCGAGCGCACCGCCGAGCTGGCGGTGATGCGAGCGTGCTTGACCGAGCTGGCCGGCCCTGCGGTGTTCACCGATCGTGAGGACGAGACGCTGGAGAGTGTCGTCGGCCGGCAGCTCAGCGCTGCCGGGAGGACCTTGACCACCGCCGAGTCGTGCACCGGCGGTCTGGTCGCCGAGCGCCTGACCCGGGTGCCGGGCTCGAGCGTCTACTTTCTGGGCGGTGTGGTGTCCTACACCAACGAGCTCAAGCGCCGTCTACTCGGCGTGCCAGCGGAGATGTTGGCCGAGCACGGCGCGGTCAGCGAGCCGGTCGCTCGAGCCATGGCCCAGGGGGTACGGTCGCGTTACGGCAGCGACTATGGCATTGGCATTACGGGTATTGCCGGCCCGGGCGGCGGTAGCGAGGCCAAGCCGGTCGGCACGGTGCACCTGGCCGTGGCGGGACCAGGGGACGAGGACGTCGAACATCGACGGGTGCGCTTCCCAGGCGATCGCGAGCGGGTCCGGCAGCAGACCGGCCAATTGGCCCTCGAGCTGGTGCGGCGAGACCTGGTAGCGCGGGTCACCGATTAGCGAGGGGGCGACTCCCATGCGCCTCTTCGTTGCCTTCGAGATGCCGTCCGAGGTTCGCCAGGCGCTGGACGAGCACACCCGCGCGGTCCGATCCCAGCTACCCAAGGCGCGTTGGGTGCGCCCCGATACTATCCATCTCACGTTGGCTTTCTTAGGGGAGACGGATCCGACGAACCTGCCGGCCCTACATCGAGAGCTCGGCGCCGCGTTTGCCTCGTTTGCACCCATGCGCCTGCGGGTCGAGGCTCTTGGGGCCTTCCCACCGCGCGGCAAGCGGCGAGTGGTCTGGGCTGGAATCGGCACGGAGGGGCAACTCGTCGATCTGCAGGCACGGGTGGCTGCGGCAGTGGAGGAGGCTCTCGGCGATGCAGCGCCCGAGGTCGATCGGTTGCGCTTTCATCCGCACCTGACTCTGGCGCGTTGCAAGCCGGGGTGGCCTGCAGGGGCGGTCGAACGCCTCACCGCGGTGGTCGGGGAGCCTGCGATCGTTCCGTTTACGGTCGAGCATGGCAGCCTCGTGGCTAGCGAGCTACGGCCCGAGGGCCCGCGCTACCGGACGATCGAGACCTACCCTCTGAGGAGCGTCTGATGCTCGAGGTAGCACTCGTCCTCGGCGCGTACCTGGCGGGCTCGATTTCGAGCAGCATCCTGATCGTGCGGCTGGTGGCGGGCTACGATATTCGCCAGCACGGCAGTCGCAACGCGGGCGCCTCGAATGTTCTGCGTGTCGTTGGCTTCGCACCGGCCCTGGCAGTTCTCGCGATCGACGTGTTGAAGGGGGTGTTGCCGGTGCAGGTGGCGACATGGGTCGAGGCACCGGGCGGGGTGATCGGTGCCGCGGCGGTGGCGGCGGTGGTGGGTCATATGTTCCCTGCTTTCCACGGCTTGCGCGGTGGCAAAGGGGTGGCCACGGCGACCGGTGCACTGGGCAGCCTGGCACCGCTCCCCGCCGCCTTGTCGGCAGCAGTTTTTTTCGCCATCGCCTCCACCACGCGCTACGTGGCGCTCGCGTCGTTGATCGCGGTCACCAGTTTTCCGCTGTTGCTCTACCTCTGCGGCTGGGCCGGATGGACGGCGGCAGTGCCCCGATGGCTGCTCGGCAACGCCGGGGTGATCGTGCTGTTGGTGATCATCAAGCATCATGACAATATCCGGCGCCTGATGAGTGGACGCGAGCATCGACTGGGCGATGCCGAGCCCGGCGAACAGGCGGAGGTGAAGGCAGTGGAAGAGAGAGCACCCGGAGGGGAGAACCAGGCTTGAAGCTGGCTGTCCTCGGAGCCGGGTCTTGGGGTACGTCCCTGGCGGTGCACTTCGCCAGCGCCGGCAACGACGTCACGTTGTGGGCGCGTCGCGCCGAACTGGCGGAGGAGCTGCGGCGGGAGCGGCGCAACGCCTCCTTCCTGGCGGATGTCGACATTCCGCGTTCGGTGGTGATCACCTCCGATCTCGCCGCCGCGGCGACGGCTGACGCGATCCTGTTGGTGGTGCCATCGCACGGCTATCGAGAGGTCGTCCGGCGCCTCTTCCGCCACTTGCCGCAGGGTCCACAACCTCACATCGTGATCTCCGCCACCAAGGGTGTCGAGACCGAGAGCCTGCAGCGGATGAGTGAGGTGACCGCGGCCGAGGCGGCAGCCGCCGGGTGCGAAGTCCAGTTTGCCGCGCTTTCGGGGCCCAACTTCGCCGTCGAGCTGGTGGCCGGAGCGCCGACCTCGGCGGTGGTGGCATCGGTCGACGAAGACCTCGCCACCCGCCTGCGCCAAGCCCTTTCGACTGAGACCTTTCGCCTCTATTCGAGCACCGATGTGGTGGGCGTCGAGCTCGGCGCTACAGCCAAGAACGTCATCGCCATCGCGGCGGGCATCGTCGCCGGCCTCGAGCTCGGCCACAACGCCCTGGCGGCTCTGATGACCCGCGGCTTGCACGAGATCGCTCGCCTCGTTCGGGCACACGGCGGCAAGGCCCGCACGCTCTCCGGTCTGGCAGGTATGGGCGATCTGGTTCTGACCTGCACCGGCCCTCTGTCGCGTAACCGCAGTCTCGGGGTCCAGCTGGCTCGGGGTAAGACCTTGGACGAGATCTCCGGCGCGTCGCCGATGGTGGCCGAAGGGGTGCGCAATTCCCTCGCCATCGCCCGCCTGGCGGAGCGCCAAGGGGTGGAGATGCCGATCACTGAGCAGATGGTGCAGATCCTCTACCACGGCAAGTCACCACGCCAGGCGGTGAAGGACCTGATGTCGCGCGAGCTGCGTTCCGAGTCGGAGCTGTAGCTAGCGCCTGCGCTCGCGCCGCATCTCTTGCTGGATCTGGCGCTGGTAAGGATAGAAGTCGACTTGGATGGTGTGGCGTTTCGAGGTCACGTAGCGGCGCTGCATGCGGCCCAAGTCGTCGTCGATACGCCGTTCCATGGTTTCTGGGTCGGGGAGGGTGCATTCGCCGGTCAGTAGCTTCGCCACCCAGACCGCCTGCTGCTCGGAGAGGGGCATGATGGCTCCGAGAGGCTGGATGAGGCCGATGAAGAAGAGGTTCGGCTGCCGGGGAGGCACGACGTGGCGATAGAAACGCACGCTGTTACCGCGCTGCTCGACGATCTCCGGTGCCAGGAAGGGAAAATTGATCTTGTAGCCCGTGGCGTAGATGATCTCATCGATCTCTTCTTCGCTGCCATCAGCGAAGGCGACTCGTTTGCCGCGCAGCTCGTCGACATTCGGCTTCATTCGGATCTTGCCGTGGCCGACCAGGTTGAGCAAATCGGCCGAGATGGTGGGGTGGGCCTGGACCAGGCTGTGCTTCGGCACGGGCACGCCGAAGGCTTTCTGCGGCCCGCGGGCGATCTTCAATAGCCAGTCGAAACTCAGGCGCTGCCAGGCCAGAGGCAGCCGGCTCGAGAATTGGGTGGTGAAGTGGTCGATCGGCTTGCCGAGGGCGTACTTGGGCAGGATGTGAGCGCTGCGGCGGGTCGACAGGAAGGTGCGGCGAGCGACGCGTGAGGCCTCACAGGCGATGTCGACGCCGGAGTTGCCGATGCCGACGACCAGGACCTTGCGATCGGCCAGGCCTTCCGGGGTCTCGTAGCTGTGGGAGTGCCGTGCCCGGCCGTCGAAGTGACCGCGGAAATCTGGCAGCCGCGGATCCCAATGGTGGCCGTTCGACACCAGGACCGCGCGGTATCGACGAGTCTTCGAATCGTCGGTGGTGACGTCCCAGGCGCCGTCCGGAGAGTCCGCCGGCGTGACCTGGCGGACCGCGGTGCGGAAGCGGATGTCGGAGCGGATGCCGAAATGATCGACGTAGCTCTCGAAGTAGCGCAGGATCTGGCTGTGGTGCGGGTAGTCGGGGAAATCGTCCGGCATCGGATAGTCGGAATAGGCCATCCGTTCCTTCGACGTATTGATATGCAACGACGCATAGGCTGCGGACAGCCCATTGTCGTTGCGGAAACGCCAATTGCCGCCGATCCCCGATCCTTTCTCGAAGCAGTCGAACGGGATGCCGTGCTGCTTCAGGACCTTGGCGGCGGCAATGCCGGACGCACCCGCACCGATGACGCAGACGCGAGACTTGGTCATGACAGAGTTTCGGGGATGGCGTCCGGACAACGGATCACGTCGCCACCCTATCGAGCGCGAACCGAGCTCAGCCTCGGATCAGTCGTCGCCGCCGAAACGGAAGCGCAAGCCGAGGACGATCTTGGCCTGCTCTTCTTGAATGTCCTCGACCAGATCGAGGCGCAGCAAGCCGTAGACGTCGAATTTGTCAGTGATATGGACGTCGAGGCCGGTATGGATATTGACGCCCAGGGTCTCGTCACTGTCGAGGTCGACGCCGTTGATGTCGAGCCCGACATCGAACGAGTGGATCGCCAGACCGGCACCGATGAAGTAGTCGACCTTCTTGAAAGGGATGACACCGACGATATTGATGCCGACCATCAGATCGCTCTGCGAGTTACTGATCGTCCCACCGGGCACCGGCAGGCGATTGTCAGCCTCCCAATAGCTGATCTCAGGCTCGATGTAGGCGAGCACCGAATGCTCGTCATGCTTGCGATCCTTGTCGCCGAGCAGGATTCTGAAATTGGCGGTGATGTACGTCTCGGTGCTGCTGTCGTTGGCGGTCACTCGATCCGAGAGATCGACGAGGCCGAGGCCGATGCCGAAGGCAAAGCGCTCCAGATCGTTGTCACGGTCGGCCTGGGCGCTTGCGGGAATCAGCGCCACGAGCAGAGTTAGTAGGATCACCAAGGACCAACGTCTCATTTGCTTGTCTCCTCGTTCATAGAGTTGGATCGCCAACGCTCTCCTGCACGGCCGGGGGCCGGCTGGTCGCGGTAACCGAACCGGTTGTCTCGACTTCCCAAATCTAGCTCCCCCGTAGATCTAGGCTAACTTACCATGAAGTGGGATTCGAGTCCGATAAGGCGTTTTTTTCGAAGAGGCAGAGATTTCGACCCTTCGCGGACCTATCTTCGTGGGGATATGGTGCTCTGCGCCGCTGCGCCGGGTTCCGGCAGGCGGCCGATTCGATTATCCTAGAAGACGAGCAGAGAGACTGTGGATCGGGCGCACAGGAGGCTGGTATGTCTGAGACCCAATTTGCGGGCCAAACGGAGCTCATCGCGCGGTTGGACGCAGCCGCTCGGCAGAGGACGTTCGAAGAGATCACAGGCGGTGTCCAGACGGCGCTCGAAGACCTCATTCGAGACGATGCCATTCGACTGCCCGACAGTCTCAAAGCAACCTCCAAAGACTCCTACGCCCGGCGCCTGGTGTATCGCAGTGAGCTCTACGGCTACACCGTCATCGCCATGGTTTGGGGACCGGGGCAGGGCGCCTTGCTGCACGATCATTCCGGCATCTGGTGCGTCGAGGGAGTCCTCGAAGGGGTCATCGCGGTCACGCCTTACGAAGCACTCGAGCACGACCACGAGCGTTGGCGCTTCGAAGCCAACGAGACGGTGATGTCCGGCGTCGGCTCGGCCGGCAGCTTGATACCGCCTTTCGAGTACCACACGATCTCGAATCCACAGGACGACGAGATCGCGATCACTCTGCACGTCTACGGCACCGAAATGCGCAGCTGCCACGTGTTCGAGCCGGCCGAGGATGGCTGGTACGACCAGCACCTTCGCAAGCTCTCGTATACGGCTTGATGGCCATTCGACTGTCGGGTCGATTTTGTAGTTTCAAAAACTATTGAAATTTCGATAATCCTGCGCTAGGCTGTCGCCGCGATGAGCGAGGTCGACACCCTGAACGCACCTGAAGTGGACGTCGAGACCCCGAATGAGGTCGAGACGGTACGGCAGGCTTTTGTCCAGCTCTGGGGCTCCATGGGCCCCTTCTGGGGCATCTCGCCGACCGCGGCCAGGGTCTACAGTTGGCTCCTGTCGCGGGCTGAGCCAGCCCATGCTGACGACATCGTCGGTGGGCTGGAGATGAGCCGCGGCGCAGTCTCGATGGCTTGTCGGGAGCTCCGTGAGTGGCACCTCATCTTCCCCGAGAAGCTGCCGGGCACACGTCGGGTCATCTATCGACCAGCGACGGACCTGGAAAAAGTCATCCGCAACATCGTCGAGATCCGCAAACGTCGCGAGTGGGATCCGGTGCTGGAAAGCCTGCGCGAGTGGATCCCACGGTTGGCCGCCGATCCGACCCCCGAAGCTGAGATTTTTCGCCAGCGCTTGGAATCACTCGAGTCGTTGGTCAGCTTGACCGATTCCATGGTCAAGGCTTTTCTCCGCGGTGGCATGGTCAGAAAGTTGGGCCTCAAAATGTTGGTCAAGGCGGCGCGCGAGGACGCGGCGCAGGATAGTTCCGAGGAGTCTCCATGAAGATTGCGACGAGTTTTCCCGCCGCACCGAGTCCGGCGCCGGAGCGCGCGGCAGGTGGGGCTTCCCTGGCCGCTGTGCCGCCAGCGAACGCCGAAGACAGTCCGGCACCGGCGACCCCGCCCGAGACGGTGCCCGGTCTGCCGGTGGGGATTGATCTACTGGCGCGGTTGGAAGGCATTTGCGCCCATCGCGGCCTCGGCCGCTTGGCCGATCGCCTGAGCGATATGGTGGCCTTCATCGGCCAGGATCTGGAAGCCCTGGAAGGTGAGATCGCACGCCTGCCGCGCAGCTCCCGCCAGGTCAACCGCAGTGCGATGCACCTGATCGACCTGGGCGGTAAGAGGCTTCGGCCGATGTGCCTGATCCTGACCTCCCGCATGGGCACCGGCGAGGCGCAGAAAGTGATGGACCTGGCGGTGGCCGTCGAGCTGGTGCATAGCGCAACCCTGCTGCACGACGACGTCGTCGATCTCTCGGACTTCCGGCGCGGCGCGCCGACGGCGCGTGCCGTGTACGGCAATGCGGCGTCGATCTTCGCCGGCGACTGGCTGTTGATCGAAGCGCTCCGGCGGGTCGATCGCTGCCGCCTGGAGGGGTGCCTCGAGGAGCTCTTCGCAATCATCGAAGAGATGATCTTCGCTGAGTCCTTGCAACTGGAGACCCGCGGCCGGGTTTCGACCGACCGAGATCTCTACTTCCAGGTGGTGGAGGGTAAGACGGCCTCGGTCTTCCGATGGGCGATGTCGGCCGGCGCCCGCGTCAGCGGGCTGCCAGATGCCGACCGGCAAGCGTTGATCGACTATGGCCGCCATCTGGGCATCACCTTTCAAGCGACCGATGACCTGCTCGATTTGACCGGTGATACCGCGACCACGGGTAAGGATCTCTTCGCCGATTTGAGGGAAGGCAAGATGACCTTCCCACTGATCGTCGCCCTGGAGCGTGACCCCGACCTGCGAGCGGTGATCGAGGAGATCCTCGAAGGTGAGGCGGTGAGCGACAGCGCTGCTGCGCGAGTCGTCAGCTCGCTCAAGGCAACGCGCGCGGTCGAAGAGTGTCTGACACTCGCTCGCAAGCACTCGGACGAGGCGCTGGCAGCGCTCGATCGGCTACCGGCGAGCCGCGCACGACGGGCTCTGGCGACGGTAGCGGAAACGATCGTCGATCGGGATCTGTGAGGGCCACGCCATGCAGCAACTCACAGCACCGCCTCGGTCGACGTCCCAGGCCGCGGCGGAATCGCCGCCTTCGCGTCCCGGCTCGGGCGCCATGTTCGACAGCATCGCCGCGCGCTACGATCGACTCAATCGGCTGCTTTCCCTGGGGTTGGATCGCCGCTGGCGCCGCCGAGCTGTCGCCAGTCTGGGCGCTCAGCCGGGCTGGCGCATTCTGGATCTGGCGACCGGCACGGCCGACGTGGCGATCGAAGCCGCGCAGCAGCAGAGCGCAGCCACGGTGGTCGGGCTGGATCCCTCGCGCCAGATGTTGGCGGTTGGGGAACGAAAGGTCGCCGAGGCTGGCCTTGCCGGCCGGATCGAGCTGCGCCACGGTCATGGCGAGTCCCTGCCCTTCGACGACGATACTTTCGATGGCGTCACCATTGCCTGGGGGATTCGCAATGTGGCGGATCGCCCCGCGTCCCTGCGCGAGATGGCGCGGGTGGTGCGCCCCGACGGCCGGATCGCGATTCTCGAGAGCAACGAGCCACGCTCCGGGCCGCTGGCCTGGGGGGCGCGGCTGTATCTTCACCAGGTGGTGCCGCGAGTCGGTGCGTGGCTGTCGCAGGAGCGTGCTTACCGCTACCTGCAGACCTCGACCGAAGCGTTCCCGGCACCCGAAGAATTCGCCAAGCTAATGGCGTCGTGTGGCCTCGAAGTCCTCGAAGTGCAGCCTCAGACCTTCGGGGTTTGCTGTCTGTATGTGGCCCGGCCAGGTGTGGCCCGGCCAGGTGTGGCCCGGCCAGGTGTGGCCCGGCCAGAGGTGGCTCGGCCAGCCCAGGCGCAACCGCCTGGGGCGCAGCCTGATCTGGGGGGTGTCCGATGAGCCTGCCATCGACGGTCAAGGTCCGTCCGCCGGTGCCCGTGACCGGTGACCTGCCGGAGCCTGCGCCACTGGTCGAGGCCCCGGCCGAGGCCCCGGCGGAGGCCCGAGTCGATGGCTCGCGGCAGCCGTTGGACTGGCTGGAACGCGAGCTGGAGCGTTGGGCTGAGTCGCCCGATCTCCTGGTGGTGTCGATTCCGGCGCCGGTGGCCGAGCCGGAGTCGCTGCTCGAGGTTTCCTCGCGGCCAGCGGGTGCATTGTGGGATCCGTCCGATGGCCTAGCCTTCTGCGGCGTCGGCGCGGCGAATACCATCCAGCTCGAGGGCCGTGACCGCTTCGCCCGCCTGCAGGAAGCGGCCGACGAGGTCTGGCGCCAGCTGAGCGCTCGCTCCCACACGGACTGCCTAGCGCTCTCGCCGCGGCTCTATGGCGGGCTGGCTTTTGACGCCGACAGCCCGGACAGTGATCCATGGCAAGAGTTCGGTGGTGGCTGTTTCACCCTGCCGCGCATCGGTTATACGACGGATGGTCAGCGCGCCGCTCTGAGCTTGGCGGTACGCGGCACTGAGATTGCCTCCGCCGAGGACCGTCTGGCCTACATCGCCGAGTTCGACACCCTGCGCTCGCTACTCGCTTCGCGCTCGGAGAGCATTGTCCCGAGCGCTGCCCGGAGTGAGGTGCGGGCGGTGCATCGGCCGTCAGAGAGTCGTTGGCAAGCCGAAATCGAGGCCATCCGCGCGGGCATCCGGCAGGGCGAGTTTCAGAAGATCGTCGCCGCCGGCAGCTCGAGAGTGGAGCTGGCGGCTCCGCTCGAGACGGCCGCTGTACTGCGCCGCCTGAGCCGTGGGTTGCGGGCCTCGACCCGCTTCGCCTTCTGTCGCCCGACCAGCACCTTTCTCGGTGCGACTCCGGAGCGGCTGATCACTCGCCGTGGCCGTTCGATCGCCACTGAAGCCCTGGCGGGATCGATTGCCAGTGGCGGCACCGGAGCTGAGCGCTTGCTGCGCAGCCGCAAGGACTTGCGCGAGCATCAACTCGTGGTTGATGAGATCGTTCGTCGTCTGGGGCCGCTGTGCGCCGAGTTGACGGCGAGCCCACGGCCGCGGGTGCGCGCGCTGCGCGATGTGCTGCACCTGCTGACGCCGATCACCGGTACCCTGGCGGCACCGCGCCATGTCCTCGAGCTAGTGGAGGAGCTGCATCCCACGCCGGCGGTCGGCGGCGTGCCGACCGAGGTCGCCATGCAATGGATCTCGGAGCACGAGATCGCCGGCCGTGGCTGGTATGCCGCCCCGGTCGGCTGGTTCGATGCCCAGGGGGATGGCGATTTTGCCGTGGCCCTGCGCTCCTGTGTCCTGCGCGGTTCGGAGGCGTTTCTCTTCGCCGGTGCCGGGATCGTCCGCGATTCCGATCCGGGGCTCGAGTACACCGAGACGGAGCTCAAGAAGCAGGCGCTGTTGACCGCGTTGGGGGCGTGAGCATCGAGAGCAATCTCCAAGCCGAGTGGGCTCGGCTGCTGCTCGGCTCCCTGGCCGACGCCGGCGTGCGCGACGTGGTGATCAGCCCCGGGTCGCGCTCGACGCCCTTCGTGCTGGCGGCGTCAAAGCATACCGGGCTGCGCTGCTTCGACGTCATCGATGAGCGCTCGGCGGCCTACTTTGCCCTCGGTCAAGCCCGGGTCACCGGTCGGCCAACGTTGCTCCTGGCGACCTCCGGCACCGCCGGGGCCAACTACTTCCCGGCGGTGGTCGAAGCGGGCGTCGCGCAGGTGCCACTGCTCGTTTTGACCGCAGATCGGCCGGTGGAGCTCGCCGCTTGCGGCGCCAACCAGACAATCGATCAACTCGGCCTCTACGGTCGCCACGTGCGCGAGTTCTTCGACCTCGGGGCGCCACAGGGTGGCTCGCGGGTATTGCGGGCGCTGCGCCGGATGGCAGCGCAAGCGGTGTTCGCCAGCTGCTACCCGCTACCGGGCGCGGTGCATCTCAACGCCCGAGTCCGGAAGCCGCTCGAGCCCGGCGCTGCCGAGTCGGAGGCGGAGCACGAGCTGACGGCGGCGGTCGACGCGCTGCTGGCCGCCCAGGGGCCGCAGCCACACAGGCCGCGCCGCGTCCCCCAGGCGGCCGATATCGACGAGCTGGCGAAGCTTTGCCGCCGCACTGAGCGCGGCTTGATCGTCTGTGGACCAGCGCCCCTGGCCCAGGCTCGGTCGCGCAGTCTGATCGCCGAGCTCGGTCGCAGAACCGGCTACCCGATCCTGCGCGAGTCCGCCAGTCAGCTGCGTTTCGGGAACGAGCTGGCGGAGGACGTCTTGACCGTCGACGCCTTTGACGCCCTGCTCAAGAGCCCGCAGTTCCGCCAGCGGGCCGCCCCACGACTAATTCTGCAGATCGGCCGCTCCGCGACTTCCCGCGCCTGGGCTGGCTTGCTCAACGAGCAGGCCGGCATTGGGCATTGGGTGTTGGGCGGCGGCGACTGGTACGACGCCGAGAGCACCGCTTCGCATCGGTTGGCAACGGACCTCGATCCTTGTTTGGCGCTGCTGACCACCAAGCTGCCCGCCCGGCGGATGCCCGGGGCCTGGAGCGAATTCTGGGGCGAAGGCGAGCGCCTGGCGCAAACGGCTGTCGAAGAGGAATTGAAGGCGTCCTCGGACGAGCTTTCTGAAGGCGGTGTGGCGCGGGCTCTGGTCGAGGCTCTGCCCGCCGGGACCCTGCTGGCCCTGGGCAATAGTCTGCCGATTCGCCAGGTCGATCTCTACGGGCGCGCTCGCAAGGTCGACCTGCGAGTCTGGTCCCAGCGTGGTGCCAGCGGTATCGATGGTGTGGTTTCCGGGGTCCTCGGCGCGGCCAGCGTGTGGCGCCACCGGGTGGCTCTGTTGGTCGGCGACGTGAGCTTCCTGCACGATCTTTCCGGCCTCCACGCGGCGCGCCATGTCGCCGTGCCGGTCGTGATCGTCGTGGTGCAGAACCGCGGCGGACGGATTTTCGAGCAGTTGCCACTGGCCTCGAGCTCGGCGGCCAAGGGGGTGACCCTGGAACATTGGACGACACCCCACGACCTCGACTTCGCGCATGCCGCGGCCCTCTATGACCTGCCGTTTCACCGCGCCACGACGCTGGCGGAGCTCGAGCAAGCGCTCAGCGAGAGCTTTCGCCGGGAAGGCGTTTCCGTGGTGGAGGCGAGGGTGCCGGATCACGGCGCGGTGGAGCAGAATCGGCGCGTCTGGCGCCGTGTGGACGAGCTCGTCGGCCAAGGAGCAGACGACTGATCCGCACGGTCTGCCTGCATGGGTTCACCGGCGCCGCCACATCCTGGGACGCCGTGTTCGCCGAGCTGCCGTCTGACACCGTGGCGATCCGGCCACCCATCACCGGCCACCACCGCGAGCTGCCGCAGGCCAGCAGCAGCTTCGAAGACGAGGTCGATCGGCTTGCAGGTGCCTTGTCGCAGGAGGCACAGCCCCTGCACCTGGTGGGCTACTCGATGGGGGCGCGACTGGCGCTGGGCCTTCTCGTTGACCACCGTCGTCTCTTTGAGTCGGTGACCCTCATCGGTGTCCATCCCGGCTTGCCGACGGCGGCCGAACGCAGGGAGCGGCGCGCGGCGGACGAGAAGCTGGCGCGCCGGCTGGAGGAGCAGGGCGTCGAGCGCTTTGTCGACCAATGGCAGAGCCTGCCCCTTTTTCAGACCCAAGCCGCTTTGCCGCTGACCGTTCTCGAGCGGCAGCGACGCCAGCGTCTCGAGCACTCGGCCGTCGGCCTTGCCCATGCCTTGCGCGTGCTGAGTCTCGGGGGGATGCCCAATTTTCGTCCGGATCTCCCGCAGCTCGATCTGCCAGTTCGCCTCATGGTGGGGGAGCGAGACGGCAAGTTTCGCCGCCTGGCTGAAGAGATGTCGGAGGCCTTGCCGAAGGCAACGATCGACGTGGTACCCGACGCAGGGCACAACCTGCTGCTCGAGGCGCCGCAGGCAGTGGCCGAGCGGATGCTCAAGAATCTGTCGTAGGACGGGCCATCACTTTCGTCCGGAGGGGCGCTCGGATCCCATCCACTCCGCTCAGCCGAGCCAGCTCGTCAACAGCCGCCAGCTACGCCGGTAGGCCGCCAGCACGGAGGAGCCCGAGCCGGACTCGAGTACGCCGAGGCTCAGGACGGTGGTCGCGGCCCACAGCCAGAGCGCGGCGAGCACCGGCGGTACGATGCCGTAGCGCCGCAGGTCCGGCTGCCGCGGATGGATCTCGCCCAGCGGCAGGGTCAGCGCCAGGCCGAGGAGCCACGCCAGAGCCGCGAGACCCCAACCACGCTGCGACCCGGCAACGAAGATCAGTAGCAGTGCCAGGGGCCACAGAGGTGAGATCCAATAGGGTGCGATGGTGATGAAGAAGGCCCGGGTCTTCGGTAAAGGGCCTCGCAGGTCGTATTGGAACAGGCCGGCCGCCTCGCCAGCATTGAGTGATCGCGGCGAGGTGCCGAGGAGAAGAGCCATCATCAGGTGGGCGTGCTCGTGCAGCAGCACGGTCAAGAACCGCATCCGGGCGCTACGATGGGCCAGTACGAAGGTCAACACACCGGCGATCAACGCGCCGCCGAGGTAGGGGTTCGATGGTAGGGATCGGAAGAGGGAGCGCTCCACCACAGTCGGGAAGAGCAGTGCCGGGCAACCCACGGCGACAACGATCAGTGCGGCGAAGAGAAGCTGCATAAGCTAGCTCGGATTGGTTGTCGAACGGGTGCGACCGAAGCCGCAGAGACCACTGATAGAGTCCCTCGAATCGACCTCGTCAGACTTCGCACCGATGCCATGATCTCCCTCCCGCCTCAGTTTAGCAGCCTCGCCCAGCGGACGTGGATCCCCTTCGTCCTATGCTGGGCCGTCGCCGTCGGTTATCTGGCGACGCTGGCCGACGAAGGCTGGATTCCCCACGACGAAGGGATGTTGGGTCAGTGCGCCGAGCGCCTGTTGCAAGGCGAGCTGCCGCATCGTGATTTCGACGAGCC